>DYSA01000701.1 GCA_020726425.1 Fibrobacter succinogenes
TTTTCGTGGTACCTGAGTAGTAACCAAATTTCTATGAATTCTGACATAATGAATTCTTGAAAAATTAGTGTGACAGAGATTCGCGAAACCTATCTTTTGAATAGCTACAAACCCAAAAATGGTGTGTTTCCACTTCGATAACAAAAATTGGCATTCCTGCGGCGAAAACTTTTGCTGACGATCTGACAACTGCTACCGATCCTTAACTTTGTCAGGCACTTTTGATGGGAATCGCAGCCACGGAAAAAGCCGGAAGCCCGGTTGTCTCAAAACTAAAAGTGCTTCGAGAGAAAGGGTTTTCCCTTGAGGAAATGGATCTTTTAAACGATGCTCTTTTTGCTATTTCAAACAAAGAGGAGTGAAAATGAAAATTCACGTGGCGATAGTTGTATCTATCGCATTCATGTTAATTGGTTGTAAAAAAGCGAATGAAAGTTCACAGGGAATCAACTCTGATAATGAGTTATCTGTGACAGAGTCTGTTGTCGATACGGCTAACGCTTCTGAGGAGCCGGAGTGCGAAGAGGATTTCGATGCGGTGACCGATGAAGATGAATGGGCAGAAAAGTTTCCGGTTCTCAAGTTTGAAAACGAAACAGAAAGATCAGTTCGGCTACTTCAGTTTTTGACCGATTCACTTCCCAATTGCGAGTTTAATACCTATTTCCCACTCGACAGTTCTTCATACTTGGTGACTGTTTCTGGGGGGAGATTTAATTCTGGACTCTACAGTGTTAATGTCGATATGCAACGATTGATTCGGTTGGATGGCGGGGATGTGGAGTTCAAGGAAGTTGCGGGGAGTGATTCTGGGGTAACCTGTATTGTTTTGAAATCGAATTCGATGAGCCGTGGAAAAATGTCAAATTGGTGGAGTGCCGTGATTCCGGTGAAAGATCAGCCACTAAAACTCTACGATCTTATCACTTTTAACGAAGATGGTGAATCAGGAGGAATGCCTTCGAAAGAGCGTGCCGCGGCGATTGGTCTTGATACCGCTTCGATTATGGAAGCATTTGATATGGGATATTCTGGGGAAAAAAAACGTCTGTTTATCAAGTTCGATTGTTCATTTATGGATGGAAGTTCTGGTCGCAAATGGGTGGAACAGCAACGATTTGAAATTGTAGGCGATAAAATTGAGCTGATTCGAAGCGTCATTGAAGGAGCTCCAACTTCGAGGCAGTTTCTTAGGCCAACGGAGTAAGTAGTTCGTATGATTTAATCGACACTCATTGTATATTAATAAAATGAG
>DYSA01000702.1 GCA_020726425.1 Fibrobacter succinogenes
AAACTAAAAAGACCCCGAATTGTGTATATTCATTACAATGTGATGTATTTGTGTATTGGAGGGTTCTATGCACCGACTCAATTTAACCATTGATGAACCGTTGTATGAAAAAGCACGGACAATTAGTTTTTTGCAGAAGGTTTCCATTTCTGAATTAGTTCGTCAGAGCCTCACTGAGTTTCTCGCTAAAAATAGTGCCGCTCAAACAGCTCAGATTATTTTGGAAACCGATGATGAAGATGAGATTAAGGCAATTATTGCGGACAACGCTTTTTCTACTCAAAGTGAGTTTGCTCAGAAGTTTGGGCTATGAACATTCAGTTTTCGAAAGCATTTGAAAAGCAGTTCGAACGGTATGACAAAAAACTTCAGGGGAAAATCTATGAAGCAATTTGCAAAATCCCCGAAGGTGATATCAAACAGCTCAAGGGGAATGATGTTCCGCCACTTTTCTGACTTCGCGTATCAAAATATCGGGTCATTTTTATGATGGATGCCGATACTGTTCAGATTCTGAAAGTTGATAGCCGAGGCGATGTGTATAAGTAGATTCGCTGCTTAACGCTGATCCCTCTTCCAAGAAATCAGGGGAGGGATTTTTACTTGTAGGCACTCTGGCGATGTTTCATATCGACAATAACGACGAGTATTTTTTGTTCTTCGATGAGGTAGAAAAGGCGATAATCTCCAATTCGATAGCGGTAATAGCCATCGAGATCACCTTTTAGCTTTTTGATATTTGTTCCGAATGAGGGGTTTTCGCGAAGTTGTGGGTAGACGATCTTTTTGATCTTGTCATACAACTTGGGGTCGAGTTTTGTTTTCACTTTCTCAAATGTCTTGGATTCGGCAATCTGGAAATCAGACAATGGTATACTCCCCATTAACCAGATCTTCACGACCACTTTTCAAGTTGGCACAGAGTTCTTTGTCATCAAGGATTTCTGCCATTTCGTTAGAATCGACATACTGCGTCGAAGTCAAATACTGAAGAGTAGCATATTCTAGAAAGTTAGAGATGTTTCTTTTTTGACCCGCTGCGGCACTTCGGAATATTTGGTACACGGAGTCTTCAACTCTCATAGTGACTGTTTTCATGATTTTTCACCCTTCGCTAACAGTAATTATGAATGAAATATATTCAATTATATTCAAACGGTCAACAGCATTCATTGGTATAGCGAAATAATTCTCGCTGATCCGATTTTACGATAGATTAAATCCCTCTTCCGAGCAATCGGGGGAGGGATTTTT
>DYSA01000112.1 GCA_020726425.1 Fibrobacter succinogenes
TGAAGCTTCAGTTCACCCAAGTTAGACTACTGCCTAAACTGGGCAATCGGGAAAGAATATCATTTCAAGTGGGTTGATACCATTCTTTCGAATGTAAAAACATCGATTAACGGAACATTTCATTCGATTGAATGTCACCGTTTTGCATTTCGATATTTAACTGAAATTTCCTATCGGTTCAACAGGAGATATGATCTGAAAAAGATTTTTCATGAGCTGTGCAATACTGTCTTCAACTGCAAGCCCATCACTGCCCGTGATATTTCAACTTGCTGAAATTTAAGCGACTGCCTTAACTGGGCAATCGGGATGTTTTATGCGGAAGTTTAAGTGTGGATAAACGGTTGATCTCCTGTAATATGTCGGTTGCTAAAGAAGATACTTATAAAAATCATTACGGGGTGTTCAGATTGAACATCCCGTTTTGTTTTTCGTAACCTATTTTATCGCATATTATTAACAAATAAGGAGTTCTCATGCTTGAGTGGTGGCAAAATCTTCCAGCCCAGATGAATCCGGTGTTGTTTTCAATCGGAAACTTTTCGGTTCATTGGTACAGTCTTATGTACATCATCGCAATCAGTCTCGTCTATGGGATGATGGTGTATCGGTCGAAAAAAGGTGAAGTCTCGTTTACGAAAACACATTTCGAAGATTTCGCATTTTGGGCAGTTCTGGGGGTTATTCTTGGGGGAAGGTTGGGATATGTTCTCTTTTACGACTTGGCCTATTACCTCGAGAATCCGATCCGAATTATTTCCCCCTTTAATGACGCCGGCGACTTTACTGGTCTGTCGGGAATGTCCTATCACGGTGGATTGATAGGTGTTATCGTCGCAGCATTCTTGTTTACACTTAAGAACAAACTAAAATTCCTTGAGCTCATGGATGCGATCGCACCAGCTTCGGCAATTGCGTATACTTTTGGAAGGTTGGGAAACTTTATCAATGGGGAACTCTATGGTCGCGTGACGACTCATCCTATTGGAATGTATTTCGCTCAATCGCCTGACAAAGCACTTCGCCACCCTTCGCAATTGTATGAAGGATTTTTCGAAGGGATTGTTCTATTTGCAATTCTCTGGCCACTTCGGAATGCATTCAAAGGGAAATGGGGATCAATTATTGGTCTCTATCTTGTTGGATATGGCTTTTTTAGATTCTTTATTGAGTACGCTCGTGAACCGGATGTTCAGTTGGGATTTGTATTTATGCAGTTCACCATGGGGCAGATTCTCTGTTTCACCATGATACTAGCGGGACTCTTTCTGTTCGCCTTTGGGCATCTGTACTACGGAAAGAAAATGAAACTTATAGAGAAGTAAAGTACATTCGTTCTGCACTGAAATCTATTGAGGGGAACTGTTTCGACAGTTCCTCAATTTTTTTGAGGCTGGCGGTGGCGAAGTTCGCGTTAGAATGGTCTGAAGAGATTGTGTGGTTTATCGCTTTGCGAATGGGTGCATAGTGCGCAATAAACCGGCGTGAATTTTCAGAGAGAACTGAGTTGGCGAATCGATCGCGGATAATTTCTTGGGCAGTCAATGAAGGGTTTACTAAAGATTCGTCGTAGAATCGGTAATCGCGAAGTTCATCGATCATGATTTCGTACGATGGAAAGTAGAAGAGATTAGGAAAACGGGCCGTGAGTTCGCTCATGGCATAAATCAACGATGCTTTACTTCGACTATTTTCAATCAAACTATCTCGAATGTGGCGAACCGGAGAAACGGTAAAAAGAACCGAGAGATTGGGGTAGTTTTTTTCAATTATTTCTAGGAGATTTGCAAGCGAATCCACAACCTGGGACGGCGAAAGAAGTTCTCTGGAAAATCGACTGTTGGGAATGCGATGGCAATTCCCAACTATTTTGTTTTGGTCGATCAACCGCCAGCACTGTGCGGTTCCAAGGGTTACGATCAAGAGAGAAGCGGAGTTCAGAGCTTGTCGAACCTGTTCATCTGTTTGATTGAGTTTCGCTAAAACAATTGCTTGCTCAGTTCCAGAAAATCGGGTGGCATGGGTAAGTGGAATAAATATGCCCTGTTCATACATGAGATCATCGATGGTGTACATTTCATCGCGAATCGCATGAATCAATACGTCGCTGATTGATACGGGATTGTAGAGTGTTCCGAATGGATTGTAGAGAGTGGGAAATCGGTTGCTGTTGAGAAAATCCGCAATTGTTTCGGCGAAACAGGATCCCACAGAAACAATTGAAGCCTCAGGTTCAAGGTGAACCGAGGCTTCGGGAGAAATCACTTCGGTGAAAAGTTTCATTGCGCGGTAAGAAGTTCTTTTACGATCTGGTTTACAATTCCGCCATCGGCTTTCCCTTTGACTTTTGGCATGAGCGCACCCATTACTTTCCCCATGTCTTTTACTGAAGCCGCTCCGGTTGAAGCAATTACATCGGAAACGATCGCGCGGAGTTCATCTTCGGTAAATTGAGTGGGAAGGTATTTTTTGTAGACTTCAATCTCCGCAAGTTCCACAACTTCGAGATCGGGACGACCACCATCGGCGTACTGTTTCGCCGATTCTTGGCGTGTTTTAATTCCCTTGGCGATGATGGCAACGATAATTTCATCGGTGGGAGATTCGCGATTGTCAATTTCGTACTGTTTGATTTCTGAGGAGAGTGATCGAAGGGTTGTAAGAAGTTCTTTTTCTTTGGCTTTCATAGCCTCTTTGATATCACTGCTGACTTGTTCTGCAATTGTCATTTTGTTCTCCTTAAGATTGAGAAATCAAAATAGTTTCTGCAGAACAATTCAAGTGAATGCTCTTATTTGTTATGCGACGCCTTGAATGCGTGCTCTTCAAAAGCGCGAACAGTACCAAATACTTTTAGGTGAGTTTCAACGTGATGAAGTTCAATAAATTTTTCCACTTCATCAGAAGGAGAGAGAAGGAGCAGACTTTTACCAACGTTTTTAATCTCTTTGTTAAACGAGATGAGATTCTGAAATGCTTCCATGTCACAACTGAACACTTCATCCATTTTAATTGCCAGCGTAAGACCAAGCTGTTGACGTACATCCGCGAGAGATTGCTTAATCTCTGTTGTATATTTTCCAATAAAAAACCCGGAGAAATCAATGAGTGTGTATTTGTTGGTGCGGGTTATAAGGATGTCCAGATAGGGATCAAGTTCTGGAGTAATTTCTTCACTTGAATTGATCGCACCCTTATTTTCGAGCCGTTTTATAATTTCTCGAACAGATTTTAATGGCATGTGCGTAGTTGCAGCTATCTGTTGAGCTGTTATTTTCCGTTGGTGCAGTTTAAAAATTCGATGGTAAATATTCATTGGAGTAACCCCGGACTGAGAGTTCAACGATCGTACAGAGTGATCGACAGAGGCTCATTATATATTACTTTATTGCAAAGAACAACAACTCTTATATAGGAGATTACAATGCGTAGTTCACTTATGACACTACTTGTCTTGGCGGTTTCACTGTTTGCCGGGCAGATTACCGAGTACGGCCCTACAAACACGGTGAATGATATGGTTCAGAGTGGAGATACTCTGATTTTGGCGACGGGAGGTGGTGTTGTGTACTATTCACTCTCAGAAAACCGAACCTTCGCAATTGAACACGATATTGAACAACTCCCTGATATCTCGATTACGACTCTGTTTCGAAGCGAAAGTGGAGCACTTTGGGCCGGATCAAAATCGGGATATCTTTATGAACGAACACGGGGGGGGAAGTGGGTATCATACGAAGATTTTCTCGCATCTAAAGTTCAGATTAATCGAATTCGTTCCTATAAAGACTCACACCTGATTGTTGGGCATTCAAAGGGAATTTCTGTTTTTGATATGAAAAAGGGCGTTGCTGTTTCAACGGCTACGGAGTTTGATTCAACCGGACTTGCAGGATCGGCCAGAGAGCTGCTGATCGTTGGCGACACCCTCTTTGCGACGGTGGAAAAATCCGTGGTTCGATTTGATTCTTTGGCAACTGGTTTGACTTCGTTTTCTTTCAGAACAAAAAAGTCGTGGCGAAATGTGAGTTCCGCCCTGGAAGTTCTCGAAGGGTTGACTTACGATTCTCAAGGGATTCACAGCTATCAACGGCGTGCAATTCAGGCGAATACCGCCGTTATTCGCGGAGATCAGCACATTGTCAGAATGGATTCGGTGTGGGTGTGGGGAAGTGGTCCGAAAAAATTTCAAGAAATCGATACACTTTTTGAAGATCACCTCGTTTTGGATTCAAATGGGGTGACCATTGATACGGATGTAAAAGCGGAGCGAATGCTTTCGCTGCTTCGTCTCAATAGTGGTGAAACCGTGGTGAGTTTTGACTACAAAGGATTGGTTCGAAACGCTTTTGATAAAAAAGAAGGAGTTACGATCAACGGTTTGGTATACGATCATTTCAAAAAGTCCCTCGTGGCAGGAAATAGCGATCTCTGGTTGACTCAACCGCTTTGGGAATTGAGACGGGAGTTTCTGCCGTGGCGGGGAATGACCCGAATTGCTGGCGATTCGATTCTGTTTTACAACTCAAAAACAGAAAATTTTGGCGATCTGGGAGAGTTCCACTCACCGTTGGGATTTCTGGCGGATCGCGATAACAACGTCTGGATCGGGACTCACGGCAAAGGGGTAAAACAGTGGAACGCCGCTGAAAATGGATGGTATTCTTGGAAAGTCGATCCCAATTCAAAAACAGTGGCTCGATGCGATGACCAGTACGATGGTGGATGGCAGGAAATCGACGGGATAACTCAGGACTCGTCGGGATATATGTGGTTTGTTCTCTTTAATAATTCCAAAGCCGACGCGAGTAAAGAGAACACCACTCGTTTTGCGGTGTATGACCCCAAAACGGGAAGATCAAAATTCCTTTTAACTCGTTTGAATGGGCCTATCACTATGGGAAGTTCGTTCAATAATTTCCAGTGTGCCACCGATTCTAAAGGGAACCGTTGGTTTTTTGGTGGGAACGATCTCATGTCAGAGTCTGGCCAGAATGAATCGATAATGTTTCCCGGAACCGTTGATCCCTTTAGTGATTCATCAGAAGTTTTGGGGAAAGGATTTATACATACCAGTACATTGAAGGGAATTACTTCAATTGAATCGGTTGTGGCACAGCCAAACGGTGGCGCGATCCTTGTAACATCATTGGAGGGAGTGTCTGTTCTTCGTTCTGATGTAAAACGTATTGTCGGCGGGGGGATTTCAATCGATTCTGCCAATGCCAATTCGTGGGATTATAATTTCAAAAAAGCGGCAGTGTCTCTAGCGATTGAAAACTGCACCGTTGAATATGGTATGGGATTTGACAGTATCGTGACCACTTCGTTTTGGACTTCAATCAGCGAAATCGGTGTTGAACGGATGGTGTTGAAAGAGTATATCCTCAATGGCGTAGATTCTGCGGCGATTCAATTTGTAAAAGGCGAAAGACCAATAACAATCTCTTCGGAAGAGTTTCCCTTCGCCAAAAATGCTTCCGTTTCTGTGGATCGCAAAAATGGAATCGTCTGGATGGCTTCGGATAATGGTCTCGGGAAATATCTGATTGGTGCTTCGCCGGAGCTGGGGATTTCAGATAACAGCCACGCAAAAATGTACCCGAATCCGTACAGCAAGTCAAATCATTCTCTGATAACGATCGATGGTTTGTCGCCGAGTTCATTTATTGATCTCTACACGCTTTCTGGAAAACTGGTCGCTCATTTTGATCAGCTTACCGGTGAACAGTTCCACTCTACGGGATTGGGAAAGTTATTCCGCTGGAAACTTCCTTCAGGAATTGCGCCGGGAACCTATCTGGTTGCTCTGAAAGATAGTGAAAACAAAGATATGACTCAGTTGCAGAAATTAGTCGTCATTCCGTAAGTTTCGACAGTTACATCGAAAACCGTATCCATTGAAGAGCCGAATCGTGAATTTCACTTTTCGGCTCTTTTCTTTTTGGTGCCGTGGGGAGTGAACCTAGATATTTCTACCGCGAAGGTGTATATTTGCCGGTCAATCAAAAAAAAGGAAATAATGCTATGGCTGTTGTCTATAAAACATATCGAAACTATCTCAAAAAACGGTTCGGCGGGGATATTCTGAAGGTTCCCGTGAATGCAGGATTTTCGTGCAACAATAAAAAGGACGGTGCCGGTTGTACTTTCTGCGACAACCTTTCGTTTAGTCCTGCGGCGCTGAAAAGTCAGCAAGTGGTGGATCAGTTTACCAAGGTACGCGATCGGTCGAAACGGTACGTGGGATATATCCCGTATCTTCAGCCGAATACAAACACTTACGGCAGTGTCGAAGAGCTCAAGGCGATCTACGAGCCATTACTCGCTCAAGAGGGAGTCGTTGGATTTGCAATCGGCACACGACCGGATGCACTTTCCGATGATGTGGTTGCGTATCTCGCAGAGATCAACAAACGAACCTATTTGTCACTGGAGATTGGGATTCAGACCAGTTCGGACAAAACTCTTGACCGAATCAAACGGGGACATGACTTTGCCTGTTTTGCCGATGCGGTGAAACGGTGTGCCGTTCACGGGATTGAAGTGGTCGCTCATCTCATGGTGGGACTTCCTGGCGAAGGACGTACTGAAGCGGTCGAATCGGCTCGGGCGATCTCGGAGTTGCCGATTAGCGGAATCAAAATTCACCAGTGCATGGTGATTGACAATACGGAGATGGCGGACGAGTTCCGCGCCGGTGAGTTTGACGTACTTTCCCGCGAAGAGTACGCTGATATCGTCGGCGACATGCTGGAAAATCTTCGCGAAGATATTCTGATTCATCGAACGATGGCTGATTCGAAAGTAGAATTCGGGTTGATCGCTCCCATGTGGAGTGCCGAAAAAGATGCTTCCATGATCGCGATTCGCAAGCATCTAGAGGATCGGGGAGTGGTTCAGGGATCAATGCTGTAGCGCTTATCGTTTCCCATCGATAAATCGATGGTCTAATACAGTATTTTATCCTTCGGATGAATACAAATCCGATCCGGTAGGATCAAATTGTATCGAAGGCCCGGATTTTAATCCGGGTAAATGCGTGCGATTTAAATAAGCGCTACAGCATTGGGTTCAGGGATCAGCGTTGAAATAACCAATTGATTTATTGACCCAAAACAATCAGAAGGTATGGGGATTTTTTTGGGGATAAAGTGAGTATTTTAGCCCTACAGGGGATCTGACTTTGCTGTTTTTGATCTGATAATAGGAGATCTGAATGAGTGATACACAGTTTCTTGGTGCATTCAAAAAACCGTTTTTTACCCGATCGCTTATTCGCAGGATTCAGAAGATTCCCGATTGCCTACTGTTTGAACCGATTGTGGATGAGACGAATCAATATATTGTAGAGTATGACTTTGATGTCA
>DYSA01000703.1 GCA_020726425.1 Fibrobacter succinogenes
TAATTAACCGCTTTAAATCCTGATTACGATCCCTGTCCTGAACAGGCTGACGATAAACACCTGAACGGGCCAGTTGAAGAATCCGACACTGTCTGACAATCGGCAACTTATGATCTCTCATAATCAGCGCTTTGCGCTCGTATCCGCTATGCGACCGAGCGCAACTGATAAAAAATCATTCTCCATCGTTAACCGGCCAATCTTAGCATGGAGATCCTTAACGCCTGAATCACTCTCACCCGCTTTCTCCTTAGCGAATATCTCCTCAGCTCGATCAAGAAGTTGTTTCTTCCACAGAGCTATCTGATTCCGGTGGATTTGAAATCGATCCGCTAACTCCGAAAGTGTATGTTGCTCCTTAATTGCCTCCAACGCCACCTTGGCCTTGAACGCTGAACCATGATTCTTTCTGTTTCCCTTCGCCATTTTCACCGCTCCTTCTATTTTCCTAAGTTTAGAGCAGCTTTTGCACTTAAGCCAGTGTCCGTTTTTCCTAGACCATTAATATATTTACGGCTTGTTACTCAACTTTCGCACTTGGCGAGAAAGCCAGGCCTGATGAGGGCTAGGGCCTCCTTCATAGTGGCCTCAATTATTTCGAGTACCAATTGTTCCGATTTTGAGTAGAATTTTCGTATTTTATTCCATACAACAGAGAGTACGCGAACCAAGGCTTCATCAAGAGATAAGTCGCGAATTTCGTCGGAAGTTGCAAGAAAAAGAGTTCCGATTGTCCTGTTATCAGAGGCGTATCGTTGTTCCACGGCCAGGAAGATGTAACGGATCATGACAATCGATGAATGGGCCACAATAGAGTCAAAGTCACGGACTTGGATCTCGGAATCAAGCTTTAAATAGTGTTTGGCCATCTTGAAAAAAACTTCGATATCCCAGCGCTTTCCGTAGATACGGACCACATCCTTATCGGGAAGCGACACATCGGTGCATAACAGGGCCAACCATTTTCCTCCATTGTTACGGTTGCGAACGAAGACCAACTTGGCCTTCTTTTGCTCGCCGATCCCTACTATCATCGAGCCCTTGATTTTAGCTTTACCCGGGCGTTTCCTGATCGTGCGATAGATCTTTGACAGCGGTAAAGATTGTCCTTCAAACTCATAGAACACTTTCGAGGTATTCTTTACCATGCAAATGACATTGATATGCTCCATTACTGAGCGAACCAGGGCCGGAAAACCAAACCAGGAATCCATTAGCAAAAACTTAGCTGGAATTGAGAGATTTAAGG
>DYSA01000113.1:0-4877 GCA_020726425.1 Fibrobacter succinogenes
AATTTGATGTGTGACATACGCAAAAAGGGGATTCACCACCGTGAATCCCCTTTTGATATCGAAGATACAACATATCATGCTGTTTTATCAAATACTTAGATCGAAGCTTTAATTGCATTCCATTTATCAGCAGGGATATGAGCACCTTCAACCTGACACACTTCGTAGCCACACATTGAAGCTATACGCCCACACTCATCCATCGATTTTCCATTGATAAGTCCGTACAGGAATCCAGACGCCCAGAGATCACCGGCACCGGTTGTGTCAACGGCAGTTCCCGTTCCATAGGGCGCAACCACAGTAGTTGATCCGTGAGCGTGGATATAACTTCCTCGTTTACCCACTTTCAGAACCGCATACTCAGCGTCCTGCGCGAGAATTTTGAGTGCTTCAGATTCATCAGATGTTCCTGTGTAGCTGCGAGCTTCATCTTCGTTCGCCAAAAGAACCGTTACGTAATCACGAACCAACTCTTTAACGAGAGCCGGATTTGAATCAACTACAGTAAAACTTGCCAAGTCTAGTGAAACCGGAACGTTCGCCGCTTTTGCTGCTTCGAGTACCGCACGGATCAACGACTCATTAAACAACAAATATCCTTCAACATGAACCATATCAGCACCCTTGAACGTTTCCGCTGTAAAGAGCGAAGGTGAACTTTCCGAAGCAGCCCCAAGGAAGGTAAGCATTGATCGTTCTGCATCGGGAGTGATCACTGACAATACACGTCCCGTTGGCGTGGCGATTTTCTCAAGCTGAGGAGTCACGTTGTTTGACGCGATCGCCGAGTCAAGTGTTTCACCAAGTGAATCGCCACCACGAGTTCCCACAAAAACTGCTTTACCACAAAGTTGGCCAAGCCCAATCGTGGTGTTACACGCTGATCCGCCGGGAACCTGTTTTACACTGTTTGCTGAAAGGGTAACCAATTCATCAGCACGAGTAGGAGCAACAAATTCCATACCACCCTTTGTAATTCCGTGAGTAGTCACAAACTCTTCAGACTCAAGAAGAATGATGTCCATAAGAGCAGATCCAACCCCGATAACATAGGGAATTTCATTTTTCGACTTTGGGAATGTTGCCATTGTAGGTTCCTTTGTATTTTAAGAAATAATAGTGCCCTATAAATAGTGAACGGTGGCGGTAGAGTCAATGGCGAATTTAGATCCTTCACGAGAGTTCCGGTTGATTGAAACGATCCGACCACTTTGCGGAGACTCCTCGGATCGATGGGAAAAAGGGATCGGAGATGACTGCGCAGTTCGAAAAGTTTCTGCTGATCCTCTACTTCTAACTGCCGATACAATGGTCGAAAATGTTCATTTCCGCCTCGACCTAATGTCTCTTCGGGAAGTGGGATTCAAGGCTATAGCCGGAAGTGTCAGCGATGTTTATGCCATGGGAGGAACCGCAGAATCAATAGCGATTAATCTCATTTTTCCGAAAACAGAACAGGCAGAGGAGCTCATTGAAGAGCTGTATCGCGGAATACACGAGGCGGTAACTCTCTTTGGAACACCGATCATTGGCGGAGATATGACCAGTGGACCGTGCTGGATTATCGCCGTGACAGTTCTCGGCGATGCCGGTTCAACGATACTCTATCGTTCTGGAGCAAAGCCGGGCGATTCAATCTGGGTGACCGGAACTCCAGGGCTCAGTGGATTAGGACTCGATCTCCTTCTTTCTGGGGGAAGAACATCGGCAGAATATATCGATAGCGAAGCCGTTCGCGCTCACATTCGACCTGTTCCCCGTTTCGGATCGGTCACGTGGATCCAACAAAATCCACAGATTACTTCGATGATTGACATTTCCGATGGCGTCGGCAAAGAACTTTTGACCATTGCAGCAGAGAGTCGCGTTGGAGCTACCATAACTCTTCCCGATTCCCTCTGCGTTCGCCTCGATCAAAACAGAGATACGACAACGGGAATTCGCCGGGCTCACGAACTCTTCCTCGGCGGTGGCGAGGACTACGAACTTCTGTTCACCGCATCGCCCGATTTTATTCCACGACTCAATGGTGTCAAATGCACTCGAATTGGAACGATCACCCAAAATGAAAATTCTTATTTCACCGATGCAGATGGTCGATCAGTTCCGCTCAGTGGCGGATGGGATCATCTGTAACTCAATTAATTAGGAGCATATATGAAAGAGATTCTCTTTGTGTGCCTTGGTAATATCTGTCGTTCCCCCGCTGCCGAAGCGGTTATGAACACTCTTATTGCAAAACAGAAACTCACCGACGCTATCCACTGTGACTCAGCCGGAACCTACGGGGGCCACGCCGGGGAACCTGCTGACAGTCGCATGATCCGCCATGCGTCAAAACGGGACATCACAATCACCGGACGCTCGAGACAGATTCATCCCGCTGATCTTGAAACTTATGATCTTATTGTGGGCATGGATAGTTCGAATATCTCAAATATCAAAGCACTGGATCGATTTGGGGCATACCATCATAAGATTGTCAAAATGACTGATTTCTGCACAGTTTTCACCGCCAGCGAAGTGCCCGACCCATACTATGGTGGTTCTGAAGGTTTTGAAAAGGTTCTGGATATTTTGGAAGATGGGTGTGCGAATCTTTTAGAGTTTCTGCTGGATGACGAATAACGAATAGAGGAAATTGAATAGATTTGCAATTCGAAAACAGAACAGGCGTGCTAAAAAGTACGCCTGTTTTGTTTGTCGTTGAAAACCGAAACCTATTTGGAAATCATTCGTTCCAGCTTTGCTTGATTCGCAGCAATATCGATTATCTCAATCATTTCGCGAACAGCTCGTTCTAACCCAACAAAAATCGAACGAGAGATGATCGAATGGCCAATATTCAGTTCAGCCATGTGCTCGATAGCAGCAACATCTGCGGTGTTGTGGTAGTCTAAGCCGTGGCCCGCATTTACTGTAAGTCCCAATTTATGAGCGTACATTGTAGCAGTACGCAGTTTTTCAAGCTCTTCCTGGCGAGCTTTACCTTCTGGCGCATTAGCGTAGTCACCTGTGTGAAGTTCAATATGCGAAGCGCCGGTGCGCGAGGCTGCCTTGATTTCGTTGACGTCGGGATCGATAAAAAAACTGACGATTACATTGTTTTCAAGAAGCGGTTTGATTGCATCAGCCAACTCTTTTTCGCGACCACGAACGATCAAACCACCTTCGGTAGTACGCTCTTCGCGCTTTTCAGGAACAAGCGTGCACATATAAGGGCGAACATCGAGAGCTATCGCGATCATCTCTTCAGTAACGGCCATTTCAAGATTGAGATTAGTGGTTACCATCTGCTTAAGAAGATAGATATCACGATCGTGCATGTGTCGACGATCTTCGCGAAGATGAGCGGTAATCCCATGACATCCAGCGATTTCAGCAAGTGATGCACCGTGAGCTGGCTCCGGCATTACTCCGCCCCGAGCCTGACGAAGAGTTGCAATATGATCGATGTTTACACCAAGAGTAGGCATTGTATCTCCTTATTTGATTGAAAGTTCGGTGATTCCCTTGAAGGTTACACCGGTTTTTTCGAAATATTCACTATTTTTTTCAAGAGCAGAAATAAGTTCTGGTGACGCTTTTCCCCACAAGACTACTTCTCTTCGGGCAGAGAGCGAAATCCGACGCAACTCTTGAGTGTAGTCAAGAGTCGTTTCACCATCGAGCTGTTTCACATTGCGCAGGTAAGGAACTTTTGAGTGATAGGCGATTTGTTGAGCTCGATCAGTGCTAACAGATCGACGATCAAGAAATATAAGATTATAATCTTTCATAGTTTCAAACAGATCAGCGGCACTTCCCCGAGTGTCAAGAAATCTGTCGCCATTGTCATTGCTAATTGCGGCTATTGAAGGTATTCGTCTCATCATTTCGGCGAATTTCGTTTCAATTGAACCACGGGAATCATCAATCCGAAGGGTATACTCATTAGACAAGGTTCGCCCTTTTGATTCCAGCGGCATTTCTACGATAAGGGGAAGCTTGTACCGTTTCAAGACCAGAGCGACGGAATCGAGTTGCTCTGACCACGCGGGAATTTCATACGAGAGCGTTCCATCGAAAGTTAAAAAGCGGAGTCTCGTTTTTGAAGAAACCGTATCAAGATCAGTCACAATTAAATAGATGGAGAGATTCTGTTTGAAATAGCTCGCCTGTTCGGTTCGTTTGAGTTTTAATACAACCGATTTTTCAATCTCCTTGGGACTTGAAAATTGCATGCGGGCATAATCTTTTTTAGCAGAGTAGTAAGAGTCTTCCACAGCATAAGTTGTCTTTCGAGCCGCAGTCTGCACCATAGCAATGATCTCTTCCATTGGCTTTCCCAGTGGAACTTCCACGGAAATCTCACGGGATTCCGACTCTTCGATAAACTTACTGGTAATCGCTGAATCGGGAAGCGAAAGCGCTCGAAATGCTAAGACGATGCTTTTTTCAAGAGGGTTTAGCGAAGAGAAACTCTCTGTTTCGGTAATCGCACTGTTCTGTATCTCTGCATTTTTTGTCATTGAGATTGATTTTTTTAATGCAATCAACAGCGATAAGAGTACCACAGCTACAAAAATAACCGCAGTTAAAATTCTGGTTTTTTTATCGGTCACTCACCCCTCCACATACAAACGTGCTGGAAAATACAATCTACCCCGCCATGGTTCCATAGTTTCTACAAAACAATGTAATTCATTCAATCACGAACCGATCAATTGTACAGATTAATCAATCATAGCAACTTATCGTTACACATCTATGAATTTATATACTGCCAACCGTCTGCTATCGCATAGGACCACACTTTTTGACCACAATCTTTTTTTTTTGAACTATCTTTACGGCAATGAAGTAAGAGGGTTGGAACAATATGAAATCTATCT
>DYSA01000113.1:4977-7347 GCA_020726425.1 Fibrobacter succinogenes
TGAACTATCTTTACGGCAATGAAGTAAGAGGGTTGGAACAATATGAAATCTATCTACGAATACCTCGATTATACGCTCTTTTTAAAAGAGTATATCGAATCTGAAAAAGAGAAAAAGCCCTATTTTTCCTATCGATATCTCGCAGAAAAAATCGGCGTTGATGCGAGTAATATTGCCAAAGTTGTTGCGGGGAAACGACACCTTTCAAAATCAGCAGTCACTTCATTAGCAACGCTATGCCGTTTCAACAAACGAGAGCTACAGTATTTTACCGCTCTCATGGAACTCTCTCGAACCGAAGCTGATGATGATCGAGAAAAGATCATTCAGAAACTTGCAAAAATAAAAACAGTACAACCGTACACCATCGAAGAGCCGCAGTACGAATACTATTCAACATGGTACCACTCGGCAATTCTCGCACTTCTCTACTTTTTTGATTTTAAAGATGACTACCACTTTCTTGCTTCAAAACTTGAACCCACTATCACTCCCGAAGAAGCTCAGCGTAGTATTGATCTGCTATTCCAACTCAATCTCGTGCGTCGTGACGAATCGGGGATTCTTCGCCACACTCAGAACCTCATCTCCACCGGAGAAAAATGGCGTTCACTGGCAATCGCCACGTTCCAGAGAGAAACGCTGAACCTTGCCCTGCGATCACTAGATCATCACTCCAGTGTGGAACGAGATATATCCACTCTCACCGTGACTGCATCGCGGGACGATATCCTCAAAATCAAAGAGATCACCGCTCGTTACCGCAAAGATGTTCTGAGAATTATCGAAGAAAGCGAACAGTCAGAAGCCGTCTATCAACTTAACATTCAACTATTTCCACTCACTAGGAGAATAAGACAATGAAATATTCTATACAGGCAATTACCGCGAGCATCGTTCTTTTTCTCCTACAGTCCTGTGGAAAGCCAACAACGACAGCTGGATTCGGCTCTGAAACCACAAATGGCGGAACGGGCATTGTCGTCGCTTTAACTGGGGTCGAGTCATATAGATCCACAAAAATCCAGATACTTCCATCGGACTACAATCCCGTTGCTGATTCAGACAAAAACCGAATCAGTTTCGCTCTGCCAAACGAGGACGGAAAAGCACGGGTCTATCTGAAAAAAGGGGTTTCCTACTCAATTTTTGCTTCTGATGAGAAGACCGGTAAAAAGGTTCTCATTCAAAACGTCATTATCGATGGCGACACAACAATTTCAGGTGAACTGGAACCCACAGGTGAACTTCAAGTCAATTTTGTCAACTCCGAATCGATGCTCGATACCGCCAATGGCTACATATCCATAGATGGTTATCCCGATTTCGCTGACGAATTTATTCCCAACGATACCGCGATCAGCGTAGTTCTTGAAGATATTCCGCAATCGCTGCTCAATTCTGTTCGATATGGTGTAAAAACTGCGAATTCTCGCAGTCAACTCATCGGTGATTCCGTTCAAATTCAATCAGATAGCCTTACTCAGATCACGGCAACTCTCTACTATCGATTTCTTACCAAATCTGCCAGTCCACTGCTCAGCGATACGGTTACTGTGGTATCCCTCGGAAGAGAACCTGGACTTGTGTGGATCGGTACGAATCAAGGTATTACGCGGTACAAAAACAATCAATTTATCAGTCGGACCGCAGAAGACTCACCGCTTGAGGATAATCTTATAACCGCAGTGTGCGAATCGAGCGACACCGTTACTTGGTTTGGAACAATTAACGGCTTGACCCGATTAACGGATAGCTATTTCAATACTCTAACAATGAGCAATACCGACTTTTTGCCTTCAGACCAGATTACGACGCTGGCAAGCACCCGAGAAAGTATGATTTGGATTGGCACCAATAACGGATTAGCCCTTCTCACTCGCGATACGGCGATAGTTCTGACCACTATCGATGGACTGCCTTCGAATAGAATTACATCGTTAGAGATCGCAAGCAATGGGACATTATGGGTCGGAACTGACAACGGAGCCTGTTCAATCTCTCCAAAAATGAAAATTACCTTATACACTCAAGAAACACTCGGCGGAACAATGCTCCTTCCGGTTCCTTTGATCACGGATATCGAAATTACAAAGGATGGAGTAGTCTGGATCGCTACCGCAGGTGGAGGAATTCTCACTATTGACAATGGAGTTGCTCGCTGCCGATTCTATCCTAAAGGTCTGGATATAATGAATTATGTTACCGTAATGCAATCTGACAAAAAAGGGAATATTTGGTTTGGAACCAAAGCAGGAATTCTGCTCAAAAATGTAGATTTAGAGTGGTTTTGCTATCTCGATGAAGAAGAAAGAATGCTTCCAGACGCAGAAATTCTATCTTTTGCCGTGGATAACGATGAAAATTTTT
>DYSA01000704.1 GCA_020726425.1 Fibrobacter succinogenes
TAAACGCACATGCCACCACACTAAAAAGTATAAAGGCGACCTCACAAAAGAGATCGCCTTTAATCATTGTTCGGAACTAATAGAATACAATCGACTATTTAAACAAACCCAAAAACCGATGTTCGTAGAGTTCGTATAGTTTCCAACGATCAAGCTCTTTTTTAAGCATGGG
The DNA here is from genome assembly GCA_020726425.1 of Fibrobacter succinogenes. Taxonomy (GTDB): domain Bacteria; phylum Fibrobacterota; class Chitinivibrionia; order Chitinivibrionales; family Chitinivibrionaceae; genus JAIFMU01. The sequence goes on from DYSA01000704.1 coordinate 173, forward strand.
CGCTTTAGAACGATCCTTTTTAACTTCATCGAAAAGCTGTTCAATTTTGTCCATGATATAGCGAGGAACTTCATCTTCCTGAACATCTTCCGCCGTGGTTGGTGCAGATATTTTCCACGGTTCGTTATCCTCTTCTTCTTCGTCCATGGCATCGGGATAGAGCTCGCGAATTTTGGATTCAATCTGAGTAAACTGAGCATCCACAAGGGAAATTGATTTTTCTAATTCTGAAGTATCAACGGCAATCCCAAAAACCTGTTCCATCAGTTTGATAATAGCCAACGAAGCTTTCGGATAGGCGAGGTTTGCTGCAAAAGTAGGAATAGTCCCCAAAAAGCAGCCCGCTTCGATATCGTAATTTGCCGCAACACCGAGCATCAGCCCATTGAGTCCGGCGATATATCCCGTTTTCATAGGTTCAACACCCATGATCCGAAACTCTTCAATCATATCTTCGGTATTGAACGCGCCAAGAATCTGGGGAGATGAAGAGTGGCTTACATCTTGAGCAAACGCAGCGGCGGTGAAAATCCGTTTCACGTTGTACATCTCTGCAAACTGAACCAGTTTTTTCACAATCGAAATTCCCTCTTTACCGGCAATCTGAGCGTTGCTTTCAAAAATCAGCATGTCCGGATTGTGAGTGTAATAAATTACCGAACGAGGAAGTTCCGGCAACTCCGCAAGACCATCTTCGACCACGATTGACTCGGGCACAAAATAGGGACTCATATCGATTTCCGCAAGTACTTCGGCATTGATTTTACTGCGAAGATAATCAGTTGAAATAATTCCAACGTTTCCCATACCGGGCCACGAAGCAAGCATAATTGGCTGAGTTTCAAACTTTATATTCCGGTAGATCCGCATGCCGTTCCTCAATTCTCTGTTTCTTATCATACGGTAAAATATATTTGGCAACTTCAATCGCCTCACTCGGGGATCAATGTGATCTGAATAATATTCTCATGAACGACTGTGTGATTCACAAATACATGATGATGTTGTTGCTCAATAGTACTTTTGTACTCGTGATTTTCGCGGGGTAAAGAATCAATTTCAACTGATATAA
>DYSA01000114.1 GCA_020726425.1 Fibrobacter succinogenes
ATCTTCGCATCTCTATGTGGACAAACAGTTTCTGCACTCATGGTAATCATTTTACCCAAAAGTGTATCATACTGTTCCGCTACAATTCGATAGTGCCCGCCTTCCTGCACCACATGGTCAGAAATGTAATCTCTTTTGCCGTAGGTATCTATTTCTAAAGGAATTATAGAATCATCTAGAAAGAGAGTTACCTTTGCATCTGTCACCCATGTTTCTTCGGGAATAAGCTGATTTACCGAGTCATCTACCACGGGGAGATATTTGAGAATCCGTTTCACATGAACACTGGAAACTGTCTGTCCAGCAAAGAGATACGCTTTCAAATAATACGTTTTACCATCGTTGTCCAGCTCCGGTTCCGGCATACAGGAAGTGATGATTAACAAAAAGAGAAAAAGTATCAATTTCATCGAGAACCTCTCAATGGCTGTTTAAGTTCTGCGCTCAGTGAAAGCGAAGGTACTATTCCCAAATAGTATGATTCGGTGCGATATATCTGTAACTCATTGACATTCTTACCATTCATTTCCATAGTATGTTCAAATCCGTACCCGCGAATATTTTTTCGATTATAGCAGTTAAATACTGAACCATTTAGAGTAAATGCAAGGTGTTTTCCCGGCGTAAATTTGTACGAAGTAGACACGTCCAATCGATGATACTCCGGCATCCGTTCTGAGTTTTTCCATCCACCGAGTCCAAATGTGGTCGTCGTATAACTAAAATAATCAGGCTGATAGGTTCCGACAGGGGTTTCGAATGATGCTCCCGAAGCATAGACCCAGGTGATTGTGGCGTTGAACTTTTTAATATCAAACATATTTACAATTTTGATTTCTTGCGGGTGATCACAGGGAGAAACAAATGGTTTACCGTGATTTACCTCATGGCCAAACTGTTGTATTGAACGGCTCAACGAATAACTTACCCATCCAGTGTACCACTTGAGATTCTTCTGAACCAGCATATCAATTCCCCGTGTCCACCCTTCGCCAACAGAAAAGTCTGCCGCACTGGGGGTGAAACTTTCCCGATAGATCGACAATCCGTGCTGACGATTGTAATATCCTTCAAAATCAATAAGAAATCCCGCCGGTTTGAAACTACATCCAACGGTACTTTTCTCCGATCGCGACACCGGCGCATCTCCCTTGTCCGCAAGAATCCAGTAGTATCGATCCCCTTCAAGATAAAGGTCATACATCGGTGATCGATGAAGAAACTGGTGAATGAGAGTTTCATTGGCTCGAAAGGATACTAACTTGTGTGGATCCCAAACAACTGACAAACGGGGAGATATATGCATCTTCCCCGATCCTTCGTAGAGATTCCCCCGAATCCCTCCAACGACGGTCAACTTCTCTGCAGGCACAAAGGTTTCCTGTGCCCACACCGTTGTAAGCATCTTATTTTGAGATAGTTCAGTCACATTAGAAGAATCGAGATAGGAGTAGAGCTCCGTCTCACCCCCTTGTGAATCACCAGTAAGCTTGTGATAACTCTCCTGTTGATTGTAGCTTGTGGAAAAACGGTGAAAGTCTATTCCCCCTGCTATTGTATGGCGATCAGTGAAATTAGACGTGTGAATAGAGCCAAAGAAATCCGTTAAGCTATTGTCAGAAGATCGATTCTGTCGCGATTGAAATGGTACTGCATCCATTGAATCACCCACGATCGCACCGGTATAAAAATCTTCTTCATTGCCAAAAAAGTATTTGGATCGTCCTACGGTAACTTTCGATTCCAGTGATTCACTCCACCGCCGAATCCAACTTCCGCTGAACCCTATATTCCCCCAAAATCCAGAATTCTCTAGCCGAATATCTACCGATCGAGGAACAATTGAAAGCGGCGTGGGATTAAGTTGAATCAGGTGAGTGCTGTGGGCTTTTGCCAATGTTGACAAGTTATCTTTACCCAAATAAAATGAGGCTGTTAGAGAATCTTTTTGCGCGATTTTATACGAGACTCCTCCATTGAGATCATAAAAATGAAATGAAGGATCGCGATTCACCTGAAAATTTTCCAGATCTTTATCAATCTCGCCATCATTGGAAAATTGGTGGAAAATACTTTCGTACAAAGGTGTTTCTACCAGATCGGAATAGGATCTTCGTCCTGCGATAATAATTGATCCACGTCTCGTTAAGGGACCACTTATCATACCAGATAGAGAGAGCATAGACGCATTCACCGAAGACTCTATGGTATCAGAAGAACCTTCTTTGCGACGATATTGCACCACGCTTGAAAGGCGATCATCAAACCACGCAGGCGCAAATCCACGGTAGAGTTTTACTGACGAAATCGCATCACTATTGAATGGGCTGAAAAAACCAAAAAAGTGATCAATGCTGTAGAGTGGAATATCGTCGAGCATGGTGAGGTTCTGTTCTGGTGCACCACCGTGAACAATCAGTTCAGACGAATTTTCATTGGCAGCACTCACCCCGGGAAGATATTTAAGTGCGCGGGAGAGATCCGCTTCACCTACCGATGGAAGTTTGGTTAACTCTTCTGCATCGAATTGAAGTTCACCGAGGGCTTCATAACGGTGTACAAACTCTTCAAGATGAACAGGTTCCGTAACGACAATGCTTTCCAATTCAACAACGTTTTCTGCGGAAAAAAGTGATAGAGTGCAGAATAGAATGCAGAACAATGTGCTACGAAAAAGAAACTGTAGTTTCTTTGATTTTCCATATTGATTATTCAAAACTACTTCTGCCGTTGTTTAGATGAAAGTAAACTATTGATTCGCTCTGATCCCGTGCGATCGCCCAAGGACAGATAAATGCGATTGATATTGGACAATCCCGTCACACCACCTGCACTACCATTTTGGAAAGCAATGCGATAGAGATCTTCTGCATAACGAAATTGCTTTTCAGTAAAAGCGATATTTCCACCAAGAAGCGCGGCATCGGAAAAACCGGGAAATGTTTTCACCGTCTCTTGAGCTTTAAACACTGCCGACAAAGGATTTCCCTGTTTCTGCAGCAGCCCAATAATTTTATAGTGTGGCCACTTATCCGCAGGATTCAACGATGCATATTGATTCAAGAAAAATAAGGCTTCACTAAATCCACCTTTTTTTTCTGCTATTTCTGATAACATGAAATATTTATCGCTGAGACGCCGCCCTGTATCGGGGTAGCGATTCAGAAACCCAACTGCGCCGTCTGGATCGTTAAGGTCTCTATATATCTCCGCTAATGTAAATAAGATATCTATTTTTGAGCTATCCATTTCCAACAGTTGTTCCAAAAGAGGAATCGCTAACTCATATTTGTTGAGTTTTCGATACGACTCCGCCAAAACATTCACCATAGTCACATTCGTTGGATCTTCAATTCGACCTCTTTCCAGTGTTGATATCGCGCTACCAAACTGATTCATATTGAAATAAACAATCCCTAAATTGAGATATGCCCGGGAAAATTCAGGTGCTTCACGAAGAGTTTCTTCGTAATTGACTGCAGCCTGAGGCAACGAATCCAGTTGAAACCAGCAATTACCAATATTGAAATGAGTGATCGGAGGATTCTCTTCTGCTGCAAGTGCCTGTCGATAAACAGAAATTGCAGCAAGAAATTTACCCTCGCGATAAAGATCATCCGCTTTTTTCATGTACTCGCCCGCCATAAGCATTTGATTTGAAAAAAGAAATGAAAAAATAGCAATTCGAAAAACTGTTACAAAATGTAGTTTTTCCATAATCATATTCATTTCATTGCCTTAAGTTAAAATCAACACGTTGACGTACGCGCACAGCCACCGGAACACCGTGAAGCATAGCCGGTTTAAATCGCCATGATTGAATGGTCGAACGAATTGGCTGTTCAAACATTTTATGGGGAACTTGAGTAAATTCAATATTTTGCACACGACCTTCGCGAGTCACAAGAAATACTAACTCCACGGTACCCTCAATGCGAGCGCGCTGAGCTGCCAGTGGATAAGCGAGTGGTGTGCGATTTATCGCCATCGGCGGTTCATCGGTTTCACCTTCTTCATAAATACCGTCAGAAAAACCAGTTCCAGCCGAAGAAACACCGGCACCATCCCCTTCTCCGAGTGATAAGTCCGGTGAAAATCGGGAAGTTGAAGTTCCCGCGGAAGGAGAGTTTCGTACAGATTGCGTTGCCACTGTTCGAATCCGCTTAGGTTCTTCGATAGGCTTAGGTGGTTGAGGTATTGTCATCTGCATTAGTTGTGTACGTGAAGCTTTTTTTTCATCCTTAGCTTGAACAAGTTCCCCGTGAAAAAGACGATTGATAAAGGGGAAAAATGCAAAAAGAAGCACCGCTAAGCCAATGGCGACACAAAATTTCAAAATAACGAGAGCAAATGTTACAACACTTTTGTTCATAGATTGTTATCGTTCCTGATCTGCGGCAATTGACACTTTTGTAACACCGGCTCTTCCACAGAGATCCATAACTTCCACTGATCGTCCCAAAGTGGATCCACGATCACCGACAATAACAACCATTGCATCAGCCCGTTCTGCAAGTTCACGTTCGAGAATCTGCACCAAACCTTCCGCGGTTACCTGTCTGCCATGTATATGAATAGCACCTTCTTGTGAAATCCCTACCATGATCGTCTTTGCACCTTGGGAAACCGCCGATTGAGCTTTTGGCTTTTGTACTTCGATGCCGGTCTGTTTGTTGAAATTCGTTGTGATCACAAAGAAAATCAGCAGGATAAATACCATGTCGAGGAGTGGTCCCATATCGACAGTTGCGGAGGCACTCTTTTTTTGAAGAAATCCGTAATCGTCAAAGAGCATTCGTTTCCCCTTTATGAAACACCGATTCACCAATGTTGATTAGTCGATGGATTATTTTTTCTTTCTTATTAGTCAACATAGTATGAAGGAACAAACCGGGGAAAGCGACCAGTAAGCCCGTTTGTGTTGTAATGAGAGAAAGCGAGATTCCTTCAGACAGAAGTGATGGATTTCCAATGCCATACATTGTTATAACACTGAATGTTTTGGTCATTCCAATCACGGTTCCAAAGAGCCCCATCAACGGTGCTACATTAATCCAAACTGCTAATGTTGAAAGCCCCGAATCGAGGCGCTCCGATTCTGCAATGAGGACTTCACGGTAGCGATTGATATAAAAGGGTTTCGAAAAGTTTGTAACTGGCGATATAGGTAAATCGGAAAAAGCCGCCACAAAACTTTCCGGTAATGAAGTTGGCACTGCTCGATTTTGCAGAATTGATCGAAACTGATCAACTGTAGGAAGCTTTTTTTCCAATAGTGAAAATTGAATAACCTTGTCAACTGCGATATAGAATATCACCACAGCAGTCACAAAAATCAATATGTTAATAGCTCCACCTTGTTCAAAATAGTAGTGAACAAGCCGGTACATCTCTTTTTCAATATTCATTCTGCAGGCCAGATTCTATTGAGTATGCGCATTGCATAGATTTCCATTTCCGACTGGATTCCATTTCGGCGATTTCTCAACCAATTGTGAATAAGTAATACCGGAATTGCAATTGCCAATCCAACTTCAGTGGTGATAAGGGCTTCCGAAATACCACCAGCAAGAAGTTTTGGATCCCCCGTTCCAAATCGAGTGATCGATTCAAACATGTTAATCATCCCTGTCACCGTTCCCAGAAGTCCCAAAAGAGGTGCAGATCCGGCGATAACTGCAAGAGTATCAAGGTGTTTGTCCAATGATGGAAGTTCGCCAAGAAGCATCTCTTTCACCGACTGCTCAGCGGCAAGTCGATTCTGATCAGTATGTTTCAAACAACTATTCAGCACACGTGCGAGCACTCCTTTCCCCTGCTCTGAAAACTGCTTTGCTTCGGTGATACTTCCGCTTTCGAGGAGTGTAACTGCCTTGTTAATAAATGAGTAATCTCGACGATGATGAATAGCAAATACGACGATCCTGTTTAGAACAATCACAATAGCCCACAGTGCCACGAAAAAAAGCGGATACATGATAAATCCGCCCTTTTTGAAAAACGTTTGAGTTTGTTCCCAAAAAGGTGGTTTTTTTCCGCTGATAAGTTCCTGACTCTGATCATTCTGCATCATATCCACCGGAACTTGAACCGCTTTCCCATCCGCGCACAAAGCGATTGAACTCGATGTAGCTTCGGCGGTAATTGGATCGTTAACAGTTTGCCACTTAAAAGGTATCGAGGCGCCTTCACCAAAAAATGAGAGATAGTACGCCGAACTGTCAGAACGCGCAATTGCATAGGCATGCCCGATCTGCAATACATTGACTTCTTGTGGATTACCGCTGTTATCAACGATTGTTGTTCTTTCCGTTTTTATCATCCCGCTTTGGCGAAGTTGTTCTGCCTGAGTCATCACCAAGGCTTTAATCAACTCAGAAGCGTAACGATCACCGGGAAATTGATTATCTACGGAACTGACGGCAGCCATACGTTGTTCAAAACCGAGGGGGAAAACGCCACCGCTCTCACTACCTACTTCATTGCGTTTTTGTTCAACCACAGATAACAGTGACTTCCAACTATCTTGAGCATCTTTTAGTTTTGCCTTTTCACTGGCCAGAATCTCTTCACGACTGAGTTTTTCTTCCCGAACACGCGCGACATCACTGTAGAGTTGTTCCACCGCAGATCGTTGCTGTTCCAATATTTCACTGTTTTGCTCTTTTTCAAGAACTGCTTTCTGCCGATTTTTCCATCTTTCGCTGGATGCCTTTTCGAGCTCAACCATCTTATCGTTGTAGAGTTCTTTCGCTGCAGACAGCTCATTCACCAAATCGGCAACAGTCTGATTTTGAGCAAACAATGAATTAGTGAAAAGAAATACTAACACTGTAAAAGTGAGATAATATCGCATTGTATATCGTTTCATTATCTCGACACCTTTCCGATTTTAACCAGCGGAATCTGTACGATCACTGGCACGGCATTTCCTGTACGAACTTTAACTGCCGTGCGAAGGCTCTGAATCTGAACGGGATCGGTGAGAGCACTCCACTGAGAACCATTCCACACCGCTCCAGTGGTTCCATTTTCATTCACCATTCCAAGCCAGGCATAGCCAATGCGAAGATAGTGGACCTGGCCTGTAATTTTTTCCCATACGGATACAGCCTGCCAAACATCAACGGTAAGTCTTTCCTTATTAATTGATTGCAAAATCTGCCAGAGACGTTCAATACCTTCAACAGCTGAAATTGCACTGCTCGACAACTCGCGACGGAGGAATGTAAGTGACTCTTTTTCTTTCAATAACAACGGCGAAGGGAACTCATTAACTGCAACCGCATAGAGATCGATCGTTTCTACA
>DYSA01000115.1:0-2638 GCA_020726425.1 Fibrobacter succinogenes
ATCTATGCAGGACTTTCTCAACTTCCCGAGCAAACTCAGAAAAGTTGGTTCGCCTTTGATCATTTCTATTCCGATTCTGCTTTCGCTGAAGTTGTGCCAATACTTTTCGGTTCGCGACCATTGCGGTTTCTCGATGTAGGGGGAAATACGGGAAGGTTCGCCCTGTCGGTACTTCGCTATGACGAACGGGTGAGTGTGACAATTCTCGATCATCCAGGTCAATTGGCGATGGCTCAACAGAATGCCCACGAAGCAGGCGTCGGTCATCGTCTTGCGGGAACCGGAATTGATCTTCTCGATCACTCAAAACCATTTCCTACGGGATTTGATATTGTCTGGATGAGCCAGTTTCTCGATTGTTTCCCCAAGGAGGATATTGTCAACCTGTTGAAACGGGGACGCGAAGCTCTTTCAGAAACGGGCGCTCTCTATATAATGGAGCCGTATGTCGATCGGCAAAAACACGCCGCGGCAACTCACTCACTTGTGGCCACTTCCCTCTATTTTACCTGCATGGCCAACGGAACGAGTCGAATGTATCACGCCGAAGAGATGATTCAGATGGCCGAAGAAGCTGGTTTAAAAGTAGTGGAAGAGTGGGATGGTCTGGGAGAATTCCAAACCCTCTTAAAATGTGTTGCTTCAGAGGAGTATTCTCCGAATAGAGACCTTTTCTGAGAATGCCCCCCGCGATTGAGAGTTTTCTTTTTTTATAAATGATAAAAATAATGCCGTAGATCAAATTGTTCTACGGCATTTGTTTTTCAGCAATGAGTTTTTCTATTATCTTGTGTGAGATAGAGGTTAGAACAAGTGAAAGGGAAAATATCAATTTATTCCCAATAAAAAATCACCATGCAAAAAGATCTAATTTTCGTTGTTTTTCTTCAAAATTGAAAAAGCAAAATTTTCCGAGTGATTGTATCCTCCTTTTTTGCAATTATCGAGCTATATTTGCCGTGTAATTAATAGTCTAAAGTATTATTCGAAGGAGAATGTATGAACTACCGTACGAGTGCTATGTATGCACTTATTGCAACTGCCGTATATGTATTGCCAACGCTTGCCGCAAACGTGGCCATTTCTTCAAAACATCCTGGAACTATGGCTGTCAATAAAGTGCCCGTATTTGTGTCAATTGGTTGGGATGATAACACAAGTGCAGAAGGTATTGCATGGGCTCGCTCGCTTTTTGATGGCAAAAAGAACCCCGATGGTACTCCTCTCGCATCTTCATTCTATTCTAATAGCTCTTCATTTGGTGATGAAGCTACGCTGGTAGATGCAACGAAAAATCTCGGCTCATCAAATCATGAAATTGGAAATCACACATGGGATCACCAAGAGGAAGTAGCGTATAAATTTGATCCAATCAAAGGAGGGTCAAGTACCTATGGATGGAACAAATTTACACAGTTCCTTCGCAATGAAGCTACTGTACAGGATTGGAAAAATATCCTTCAGAAGGGATCTGATTCTCTCAGTCATTATACGTCGATTTCATCGGCGACGATTGCTAAAGGATTCCGTTCACCATATCTTGAATATGGTACGAATCTTTTCCCTGCCTTGAAAGAACTTGGCTACCGCTACGACTGTTCAATGGAAGAAAATTCTGATGGAAATGGAAACTGGAACTGGCCGTATACGCTTGACAATGGTTCACCGACTCATGCAAAAACATGGAAAGCAAATCCTGATAATATGGTCGACCTTGATGGCAATAAAGCAACGACTGATGATATCGTTCCCTATAACTTCACTATTCCTGCTACTCCTGGCCTTTGGGAACTTCCTGCATACGCACTTTTGATTCCTGAAGATGCGAAATGTGCGCAGTATGGTATTCCTAGTGGATTGAGACAGCGTATTTGGGATAAAATTACATGGATGACCACAAGTGATATCCACATTACTGGATTCGACTATAACCTTTGGAGTGCTGCCGCTTTATCAAAAGCTGAAGTTTTAGGAATGTTGAAATACAACCTCGACCTTCGTATTGCAAACAACCGCGCACCATTCCTGTTCGGTGCTCACTCTCAGTACTATGTAGGCACTTGGGCATCGCAGAATGCTAAAAATGCAACACTGGCTGAGATGAAAGAAACGATAGCTGAATTCCTCGCTTATGCTGCTACAAAATCTGATGTTCGTATTGTTTCTTCCGCTAAAGTAATTGACTGGTTGGAAAACCCAAAAGAAATGACAACGGTCACTCCCGAAACCAATGTCGCTCCTACAGGAATCAACTTGTCTGGATCAACCGTTGAAGAAGGGGTGACTTCTGTTGGAACTCTCTCTACAATCGATCCAAACTCTTCAGATGTTCACAAATATTCTTTGAGCAGTTCAACGGATAAATTTGAACTTGATGGATCGCTTTTGAAATTGAAATCAGGTATCAAAGCTGGAGACTATACCGTAAAAGTGAAAACAACTGATAACGGTGAACTTTCCTTTGAAAAAGAGTTCTCTATTAAAGTGACAGCAAAAGCGATTGTGGGTGCTGCGTTCGAAGTAATCGGTGCCGATTACGCATGGGAAGGATCAGCGGATACTATTGGTTCTAAGACCGAAGTTACTGGAACAGGCCCGGTTGCTTTGAAACTGACCAAAGCTGCAGACAAAGGTACTG
>DYSA01000115.1:2738-7309 GCA_020726425.1 Fibrobacter succinogenes
TACTGATTATGCGTGGGTAAGTGCTGGTGTATATATGGATACTACACTGTATAGTGTAACACAGATTGAAATCATTTATACCGCAGATCAGGCATGCAATCTTGGCCTTTCTGGCATGGCTGTTAATGGTGCTGACACAAATAACTATGGATATATTGCACCACTTGCAAAAGGAACGAATGTTACCAAAGTCCTTAAATTGGGCGATTTCGATTATTCATGGTCTGATGTCGGCGCGGCAAAAGATGTACCACTTACTTTTAGTCAGGTTCAGGGACTTGCTGTTGAAGCGGGTGAGTTTGTTGGAGCATCTAACGTTACTGTTACATCTTTGAAATTGTATGGCTATGTTAAACCAACGACCGGTACAACAGACCCTAAAGATACCGTTCAGTTGATCGGTAACGCAGATTACGATTTCTACGGATATGACGATAAAGGCACTGCTGATGATGTGGCGACTGTAAAAAATAGTGCAACATCACTTGAGATTGACCTTTCTCGTCCTGCTGATAATTTCTATCCAGGCGCAGGCATGTCTGGACCAACTGATAAGTTCACCATGGATAAGGTTGTATCAATCGAACTGACCTACTCATCGGATGTAGATTTTGAAATATCACTTCCTATGACGACTCTCGGCGAGAATGATGCAGCACATTCTCAGATCCTCGAAAAAGGATCAAAAACGGTTCTTTTGAATGTTGGTCAGTTCGAACAGGCATACGGTACCCAGACTGCTCTTGACTTGTCAAAAGTAGAAGGTTTTGGACTTTCTCTTACCGATGAACTCAAAGGTAAGATCACAATTACTTCTGCAAAACTTATTTACACAGGAGAAGTTGTTGCGCTTCCTTCTGTAAAATCAGTGACAGGCAAAGCTCTTTCTGTAACTGGAATTGTTGGCAACAAACTGAACCTTACCGTTCCGGTTGCTGGTCAGTATGAAATTGCTATCTATTCTGTAAATGGACAGAAACTTGGTTCTATGAGTGCGACTCTCGCTGCTGGTGCGGCAAGTCTCAATCTGAATGACCTTAATTTGGGAAGTCGTATGGCGATTGTTCAGGTAACTGGTGCAAGTGTTCAGAGTGTTCAGAAAGTTATGATCAAATAATATTTGTTTGATTGAACAGTGCAAGGGGAAGGGTTTCGGCTCTTCCCCTTTTTGCGTTGAATATGATCATTTTAGAGGGAGATGCTGGTTGAATCGTGGATCAGAACATATTTTCGGGCATTCAAAAAGGAGAATTTCATGAATGTTAATGGCAAACACTTCCGCACAATCTGGATCAAAGAGAACGATCCGACAACCATTCAGGTGATCAATCAACTCACGCTTCCCCATTCGTTTGATATCATGGATCTTCGCACTGTTGAAGATTTTCGAGTGGCCATTAAAGATATGTACATTCGCGGTGCCGGATTAATCGGTGCGACGGCGGGGTACGGCATGTATATCGCCGCGTTGACTTCTCCGGAAACAGGATTTGAAACGTTCATTGAAGAGTCTGCAAAAATTCTTGTGGCGACCCGACCAACTGCTTCGAATCTTGCGTGGGCGGTGAACCGTCAACTTGAAGCGATTAACGCTCGATCAACTCGCGAAGAAAAAATTAAAATTGCTTTTGAAACGGCTATCGCAATTGCCGATGAAGATGCAGAGTTCTGTCGTCGACTCGGTGAACACGGCAAAACAATTATCGAAGAGATTTCCAAAAAGAAAAAAGGTGATACCGTTCATATTTTGACTCACTGCAATGCAGGATGGTTGGCATTTACCGATTACGGTTCTGCGACAGCGCCCATTTACGCCGCTTTCGATGCAGGAATTAAGATTCATGTGTGGGTGGATGAGACGCGTCCGCGCAATCAAGGTGCAAGTCTTACGGCATGGGAACTGGGCCAACACGGGGTTCCCCATGATCTGATACCCGACAACGCGGGTGGCCATCTGATGCAGCATGGAATGGTGGATATGGTGATCACAGGAACCGACCGAGTGACTCGCAATGGCGATGTGGCAAACAAGATCGGAACCTATCTCAAAGCGGTGGTGGCGAAAGACAATAATGTGCCAATGTACGTCGCTCTTCCATCTTCGACCTTTGACTTTGAACTGGTGGATGGCGTGAAAAATATTCCAATCGAAGAGCGTGATAGCACTGAAGTTCGGTTCATGACGGGAAAAACAGCTACTGGCACGATTGAAACTGTCCAGATCTGTCCCGATTCCACACCGGCGCGGAACTGGGGATTTGATGTGACTCCAGCACGACTGGTGACCAAGTTGATCTGTGAACGAGGTATCTGCGATGCTTCGGAACAAGGAATTTTGGGCTTGTTCCCAGAGAAACGCTAAGTCGTTTTTTAACGATTAATCAAAAAACGAGTGGGACAGAAATTCCACTCGTTTTTTTATGGATGGTGTTTGGATTTGTTATGCTTCGGCGAGCAATTTGTTGGCACGAACGAGAGAATCATCAAAGGTCGCACAGAGATTTTCCATGCCCAGAACCTCCACGAATCCCGCTTTCATAAAGACGGCCAACGGTTGGCGGTGAATTCCACTAATAATTACAGTGCCGCCACTTCGTTTCATTCGTTCAACTACACTGGTGAGAGCATTTAGTGCGGTGGAATCGATCGCCGTAACCAGATGGAGTCGGAGAATAAGCACTTTGGGAAGTGTGCCGTTTGCAATAAGGGCATCTTCCATTTTTTCTGCAGCACCGAACAGAAACGGCCCAAAAATTCGATACACCACCACGCCGTCTGGAATGATTTTTCCCTGCGCCATCTGTTCGGGTGATTCGAGAACATCATCCGATGTGACGCGAGAAACTTCGGTCGTTGCGGCAACGCGACTGACAAAGAGAATCACCGCACAAAGCATTCCCACTTCGACAGCCACAACCAGATCAAAAAGAATCGTTAGAATCGCCGTCAGCACGAGTACTACAGCATCGCTGCGAGTCATCTGGCGAAGGCGCGTAAGTTCGTGCCATTCACCCATGCGGATTGCTACGGCGAAGAGAATCGCCGCCATCACCGCCACGGGAATGTAGATCGCAAATTTTGCAAAGATAAGCACTATGGCTAAAAGAGTTATAGCGTGAATTATTCCCGAAACAGGCGTTTGAGCACCGTTTGAAACATTCGCCGATGTTCGAGCAATCGCACCGGTGGCAGGAAGACCGCCGAAAAAGGGACAGACGATATTTGCAATTCCTTGAGCTACCAATTCCGTGTTGCTGTCATGGCGATCCCCCGAAAGTCCATCTGCGACAACGGCAGATAACAGTGATTCAATCGCTCCAAGAAGGGCGATAGTTATGGCTGATGGGAATAAATCACTTATCAATTCCAGTGTTACATGAGGAAATTGAAATGGCGGTAGAGAACGGGGAATTGCATTTTCACCAAATTTTGATCCAATTGTTTCAACTCCTGATGCCGTAAGTCCGAAAATCGATACAACCACCGTTGCACCGAGCATGAATACAATCGATCCGGGGATTTTTTTCAGCCCCAATTTTGGCCAAAGGAGAATTCCGGCGAGTGAAAACACACCAATTGCAAGGGTTGGCATGTTAACTTGGGTAATGTGTTCAAAAATCCACCCCATTTTTTCGGTGAACTCACGGGGAATTGCGCCAATTGAGGAAAGTCCTGATATATCAGCAATCTGAGTAGCCATGAGTGAAACGGCTATTCCGGTTGTGAATCCGCTGGTTACGGGCCAAGGAATAAACTTGATGATTGTCCCCAACCGGGCGAGTCCCATAATCACAAGAATGATCCCCGCGAGAATTGTGGAAAGAATTAATCCCTGATAGCCGTGCTTCTCCACAATTAAAAGTACAATCGGAACAAATGCCGCCGTTGGTCCACCAATCTGAACCTTTGATCCGCCAAATGCAGAGATGAGAAATCCCGCCAGAATTGCCGTAAACAGTCCTAGCGCTGGTGCGGGAAATGGGGTGACAGTTCCTGCGGGAATACTGGCGATTCCCAGTGCCAGAGCCAGCGGAAGGGCGATCAATCCCACCGTTATCCCCGAAGCGGTGTCTTTGGCTAAAAGCGAAGGGGAGTAGTTTGAAAGTGTAGAAAAGAGACGGGGTGAAAAGCGACTTCGGGACATGGTCTACTCCTTTGAAAAGTTCTATTCTCATCGTTTATGAGACTCATTAGGCAGAGATTTCTCTTTTGAAAATCACATTCCGCCTTGGCAAACTCAGAGCAGACTCACGGTGAGTAGGCATCGAAATTGTGTTGTTAGTAACAGCACAATTTCGGAATGACCAATTACTTTTTGGATTTGTAACCGAAAAAAGTACCAGTCGAAAGGTATATCAAAACTATCTGAGCTATTCACTCTTATGGTCCTGCTTTGGGGTTTTCAAAATAAATTCAAACGCATTGTACTGATGGTAAACGTCGCTACTTTCTTGGAATAAATCTCTTGTTATTTGCGATTTAGGTAAGAGGTGAAGAGACATATTTCTTCACCAAGGGTTACTACTCAGGTACCACGAAAAAACCTTCGTTTTGTAAGTGATTGATATCCC
>DYSA01000705.1 GCA_020726425.1 Fibrobacter succinogenes
CAACTTTAGGTTTGGAAACCACCTGAGTAGTTACGATCAAATCAAAAATCCTATCAGTATCAGTTGCTCGCCCTTTGAAAATCACAGATTTCTGCTCGCCCTTTGAAAATCGATAGGGACACAAGTATCATTCAATTTGCTTGAACACTCTCTTGAACCTTTTCATTCTCTTTCGCATTCTCTTTCCGAGTGGTACGAGATTTTGCGGCGGCACTGATTTCCACAATGATTTTTTGAAGTTCTTCGGCTAAGGTCAGATGGGACACACTTCCTCGACGAGCTTTGAAAAGAATATGGCTTTCGAGATGATTCAGATACATTTTCAATTCCTTTCTGCTCGGGATAAGGCGAAGGCCCGTGTCTTCAAGAGGTTCAAGAGCGCGAAGTTTTGTGAGTCGTTCGTATTCACGGTTGCCCAGATCTAGCGCCGAAACCTCTTCGCTGAGATCCAAGGTGGCAATGTCATGTGCCAGTGTCTGTGTCGCCAAATCGGCAAGAAATACGATAGTGCGTTCACTTTCAATCGCATTATTCGCGATAGAATAACCATCAAATGCTCTCTCATACGAAGCGACAACCCGTTTTGCCGCAGAAGCGATTTCGACATTTGATTTTTTACTCATTGCCGTTGCAATCTGCTTGATTACACTTCGCGCACTCCCTCGCTGGGTATCTGCGACCCGAATTGCATCACTATGATCGCTGCCAAAATTGCGAGAAATCGCCGCTACCAACTGAGCCGATGCTTTTTCCACCGCTTCGCAATGTTCCAGAAGAGTGGGATCCACACTCTTGGCTATTCGGTCAACCTCGGGAAGAATTCGACTGACGAAGGTTACTTGTTCACTTTCATCAAGACCGGTTACGGAAATATTCAGCTGTGGAATCATGGGAATCTCCCTCTCGTTATTGTTAGTAATACCTGTTATATCAAACCATTCGGCGTGACGTATGAAATATACCACCCCTAGTGTGCGGAGTGTTACAAAAAAGAGTTTTAAAAATTGAGATCCTACCTTTCTATTGCTTCGGTGTGAACGAGTGCAAATCTGCCCCCTGAACTTGTCGAAGGAGGATTATATTAGCCGGTTCGACAATCTCACCGACCGCAGTTTCTGAGCTTGTCGAAGACCGGATGGGATGACATTATTTGAAGCTCGAAGTAATAACTACCCAAGATTTAAATCAGAAGGCAATTTTGGGGTTGAGTCACCTAAAAGGTCAATAACAGAAGGCAATTT
>DYSA01000706.1 GCA_020726425.1 Fibrobacter succinogenes
GGGTGTGATTTTTAAGAAAAAGCCTGTTTTCGGACTTTTTGCGAGACCATCAAAGTTGATGAAGAACCAATAGCAAATGTCCAAAAAAAATGACTATTTTAGTTTGTTGTTGCCGAGGTCTGGAGTAGGATGTTTCGTTACGGTAGCTCCTTTCTGTGAGCCGAAAATCTCTTAAAGCATACTGATTTAATATGCGAAAACAAAAATCATAACTTCTTGTGAAGTTCAGCTGATAAGCGCCAAATCAAAAATATAATTTTGATTTTCAGGAAAAACATGGATACCGCCGTTCACAACAGATTGGTCTCGTTCATCTGGTCAATCGCCGATGACTCCCTTCGTGATGTCTATGTCCGGGGGAAGTACCGTGATGTTATTCTCCCTATGGTGGCGCTTCGTCGCCTTGATGCCCTTCTTGAACCAACCAAGGATGCGGTTTTGGAAGAACTGGCCTTCCAGCGCGATGAGGCCGGATTTACCGAATGGGAGGAATCGGGGCTTCGTGATGCCAGCGGCTTTGTTTTTTACAATACCAGTTCGTGGACGCTCCAGAAAATCTATGATACCGCCACCAACAGCCAGCAGATTCTGCTTGCCAACTTTGAAGATTACCTGAGCGGCTTTTCTGCCAATGTGAAAGAGATTATCGAAAAGTTCAAGCTCAGATCACAAGCCCAGCACATGGCGGCAAAAGATGTGCTGCTCAATGTCCTCGAAAAGTTTACCTCTCCTTATATCAATCTGACCCCCTTTGAAAAGGACGACCCTGAAGGGCGTAAACTTCCGCCTCTTACCAACCTTGGTATGGGCTATGTTTTTGAAGAGCTGATTCGCAAATTCAACGAGGAAAACAACGAAGAGGCCGGTGAGCATTTCACCCCGCGTGAAGTTATCAACCTGATGACCCATCTCGTTTTTGAACCGATCAAGAACAACCTGCCGCCGGTGATGACCATTTATGATCCCGCCTGTGGTTCCGGTGGGATGCTCACCGAGTCGCAGAACTTTATCAAAGACCCTGAAGGCTCGATTCGTGCGGATGGCGATGTGTATCTCTACGGCAAAGAGATCAATGATGAGACCTACGCCATCTGTAAATCGGACATGATGATTAAGGGCAACAATCCCGAAAACATCCGGGTCGGCTCAACGCTTTCCACCGATGAATTTTCCGGCACCAAATTCGACTTTATGCTGTCAAATCCGCCCTACGGAAAGTCATGGAGTTCGGAAGTCAGAT
>DYSA01000116.1 GCA_020726425.1 Fibrobacter succinogenes
TCGTAACGACATGTGACTAAAAAAGGTTGGGAAAATAAGCGCTACAGCATTGGGTCACGGCGTGCCGTGTCCGAGGTTACACAAAAGTCATTGAAAGTATCGTTACGTTGTGCACGGCTCGCCGTGCCCCTACACAATTGCGGTGTGATTTATTGAATACTTGCACAGCCTTATGAGCGGGGTGGATCGGGCGACACTTCCCGCACCGGTGGAAAAAGGGATTGTTCACCATCTCGCCGTGGACAGTTTCACCGATTCTCACGAAGAGATCCTTCAACTGAAACGACTGTTCTCCCGTGAACGGCGCCGATTTTCCGGAATTATTCTCGATGTCACGTTCGACCATTTTCTGTTGGTTCACTGGAACCAATTCTCCGACGAATCTCCGGAAACGTTTATCAATCGCACTCACCGAACCCTGTTGGACAATCGCCATTTCATGCCACCGATCATGAAACGGGTTGTGTCATTGCTGGTTCAGCATGAAATACTTCTCTCCTACCGATCATTGGACGGAGTTCAGCACGCCCTCGACCGAATCGGCGAACGATTCAGCCGAAAGGTTCCGCTTGCCGGTTCGCTCGCTGAGATTCGCGCCAATTACAATCAGATTGAATCGGGATTTCTCGCGTTCTTCCCGGAACTCCACCGGCGGTTCGGGAATGGAATGTTCACCCCCAGAGATTGACCGGTTCTCTTCCCGATCATCGTATCGGTTCTCCTGTATACGAAAAGAGGCGACCGTTTCCGATCGCCTCTTCCCAGCACTACCAGCTAGTAAACTTACATCACGAGAGCTTTCGCTACGAATGAAGTCTTTTCACCGGAGATTTTTACCATGTACACGCCTGAAGGAAGCGTATTCATATTGACACTATTTGAACCAGCGTTCATCTTCCGCGCATCGATTGAACGAACCAGTCGTCCATTGGCGGTAAAGATCTGAACAGCGTAGGATCCCGTAGTAGGAACCGTAAGATTCAACGAATGAGCAGTCATATTCCCCAATTTAAAGGCACTATTAGCAACAGAAGCGACACCACTGATCGGTGTTGCGTAGTTCTCTGCACCATAGAGTGCGATATTCGAGATATCGAAAGTACACTGTTCGTTCATCGCAAGAGGTGCGATTTCAAGGCGAACAATTTTCGAAGCATCCACAGCAGTTGCAGCGGCAGTTGAGTACTGGCTACGACCAAATGCTGAAAGAGGAATAGCACCACTTTCTACTGAACGACCTTTATTGTTGAGAATAACTTCCCAACCATCTTCTTCGCCGTCAGCATAGACGCGAACTGCAAGAGCTGAACTACTCTTATAGGTAAGAGAAATGTTTTTCAAACCTGTTAACTCACCAGCGGTGAAATCAGTACCATACGAACTGTAAGCAGCGTCTCCACCAGCAAGAGTAATGTTACCTTTAAAGCCTGCACCAGCGAAGTTCGCCGCATAAGCATTGTCTTTCGATCCCGATTCATCAGCAAGAAACTCCCACGTTGCTTCTGAAGAAAGCATAGTTTTCGCAGGAAGTGTCGGAGTACCGATCATCGCTTTGATATTGTCGATCAACTGTTTTCCGGTCACAAATTCAACATCCGGTTTGCTCGCCGCATGGTCAACAAACTCTTCCCACACTTCTTTGCGATCTTTCCACGTGTTCTTTTCGAGAGCGAGTTTATACACATCGCTAGCGGCAAGAGTTGCGAAGTCATACATGGGCGTAAAGTAGTCAGTGTGACAGCCAACCTGCATGGGCGCACGGTTTCCATTGTAGTGTTTATCGAAGGTGAACTTCATAGTTTCAAGCGCTTGATCTTTAGTCATCCCAAAGAGAATAAACAGGTTGAAGTCAAAGCCGGTAACTTTACCATCCCAATCCTCAAAGGTTCCGACTTTTTCGTTATCAGCCTCTGAAATAGCCGCGTAGGTTTCAAACACTGCAGGGCGAATAGCTTCGGGAACGATCATTACGTTCACAGGGATTTCCCATAAACCAGCAGGGAGTGAATCAACAAAAAGCTTCTCGCCGCCGGAAGTCTGAGTATAGAAGTTTGGAATACCGTTATCTGTTGTATACGGCCAAAGGAAGTTTGTACCATCGCGGTTCTCTTCAAGACCTTCTTCAACACCACAGTCATAGAGATAGCTGTTGTCTTTCAACGCGTAGAACATGTTCGAGTTGATTTCCAGACGAGGAGCGCGGAACCCTACAAGTTTATTGGGAATACCGTTCTTTGGCCCATCCTGCTCACCGAGTTTGATAATGCCTTTCCACGTCTCTTTTTCGAGTTTTTTCCCCGCATATTTCATCCATCCACGTGAACCCACAGAGTCAGAATAGCCCGCCGCACGTTCATCCCACGCCTCGCCAAGAATATCCGCAGTTCCGGTTGCATCAAATCCATCTCCGCTATTAGGCCACAGTTTTTTCGGCCAAATTGAGTTCGTTTCCATGTGGTCAACAGTGTGGTTACCCACTTCATGTCCCGCTTTTATAAGTTTTCCCATAGCGATTTCCATGAAAGCACGTCCAGCGTTACCGGTAAAACGGTCATCGCCTGTCGATGTAATTGCAGCACCACTTATACGGTTTTCACGGCCCCAAGAGATTGCAATACGCTCGTGTTCACTGCCGTTATCTTTGGTTGATCCGTATTCAGACACGCGGTTTTTCCACGAAGAATACTGTTCTAAAGGAAGATCTTCACCCCACGAAGGGATAAACAAGCCTGAGATCATATTGAAACTCATGTGACCACCCTTGAGTTTTGCACCAAGAGTTTTTACAGCCCACGAGAGGCCCATATCGCCCTCTTCAATATTGAGAGGATTTAGATATGCTTTTCCTTCACCATCAATCTTTGTAAGCTGGATACCATAATTATCAACATCTTTCTGCCAGTCTGGCCCCATGCCACCTACATATCCCATAACTTCATAGGGAATACTCGTTTCTTTTCCCTGGAGTGCGCGAGGTTCGTAGGCACTACCCGGCTCACCGGAATACCCGTTGTCATCCCAGATAAAAGAGACATACTGTTTTACTTCAGAAGCTTTTTTACCGCCCGGAGGTGTAGCAGACGGGAAAAGGTAATCCGCTCCGAAAGCGGTTCCACACATGACAGCGATCGCGGTTGCTGTTACAAGAGAGATACGATTCATACTGAACTCCTCATGCTGATATTACATTCAACCAATCGATGAGCGTTCACTTTTGAGCACATTCGACCAGTTTTGTTTACTCTATTAAATTGATTCATTTCAGAGAAAGCATTGTACCCTATCGGTTAATGATAAAAGAAATGTGGAATAGTGAGAAAAGAGGTTTTCGCACATTTTCTGCTCAATTCATTTTCTAAACACCTCGAAAGAGCAATGCGACAACAAGCTTTTAATTTACTCAATATCAAACTATTGCGTTTTTAGTCAAGCTACTTAACAATTGCTCGATTCTCAAAATCAATTGCGGGTTTTTGTCATGTTTGGAAAGCCAATGCCCGTGCGTTACAGGAAAATAAAAGCAATGTATCACGCTGTTTTTGTGTTCCCGAATGTTTTGAAATCGTCAATAAAAAAAGCCTTTGAATCTCTTCAAAGGCTTAAAATTATATTTTTTGAGAACAACCGAATCTACTAAAGTCGCCACTGATTAACTAAAGCCACGGCAGTGACTGCTGCCAGTTCAGTTCGCAAACGCCATGGGCCCAGTGCGATCGCAGTTCCATTCGCAGCAAGAATCGCCTTCTCTTCATCGGAAAATCCACCGGGGGGACCAACAAAAATTGACACACTTGAGGGTTTCTGCTCTGTTGATACCTGCGCCATCGACGCTCCTGTTTCATCGCAGAACAGAACCGTACCTTCGACTGAACTAATCGCTTCGGCAAAAGTAACAGGAAAATCAATAGTCATGGCAAAGGGATTGTGAGACTGCTTGATCGAAGCGATGATCTTCCGTCCAAATCGCTCTTCACACTTGTCCCAGCGACCATCCCACCAATTTTTCTGGCAGTGCTGAGTAATCACCGGAATCACCTTGATCACTCCCAACGGTGGAAGTTCTTCACAAAGCGTTTCAATCCGGTCGCGATCGGGAACGCCGACGTAGAGCGTGATCAAGGGAGAATCGAAAGGAACTGTTTTTTTGCTGAGAATACTACACAGTGCGCGATCCCGTTTCATCTTTTCGATTCGACAGTCGAAAATCGTACCAACGCCATCGGTCACGAGAATCTCATCGCCTTCGGTAAAGCGAAGAACTTGAGTAAGATGGGCAACTTCATCGCTGCCAAGAACGAGAACTTGGTCGGAAATTTCTGTGGAATAAAAGAGAAAATGGTCTGATCTGCTCATAAAAGCCTCCTGTTCGTAGAACAAAAATAGCCTATTGACCAGACGAAACGATAGGAGAGATTGAGATTAAGAGAAATAGAGCGAAAGAAGTGGAAGCTACGACTCGTTTAGCCAGCAACTTCCACATTGATTGAATTACTTACCGAGGGGGCAATATCATCGACAATCGATGAGAGAACCATTTCTGAAGAGTAGAATCCACTAGCTATTTTCGATTTGAGTTGTCGAAGATAATCTTCGCGCTCCGAATCAGACTCTCGCCAGAGAAACTTCCCCAGTCGCTTACCGGTTTGGGGGTTTATTCCGTTCATGATAACATCCTTGTCATCTGTGTCACTTCCTGTTACATTACTCTATCGACGAATTCGCTATAATTCTTAAGGGATTTATTAGCTTTCGAAGCGATTTCTGAGCTCAATTGTGAGATTCAAAGAGATACAAGACTTATCAACATTTTATCAAAAAACAGGGAATAACAATGAAATTTCTCCACTCAATGCTCATCAATCATCTCTCAAATACGCCTGAAATGAACATGAAACCCGAGAACCATCACCATCTTGTACAAAAAGTGTGTGCTTTCCAATGGTAATCGAATCGAGCATTAGTTTTGCCGTTCCGACAGTGGAACCGATATAGTGATTGTCGAGATACCAGAACAGTTCCGCATCGGATCGTCGGTGAGCTGCGCTGAAATAGAGTTTTTCTCTCACACCGCCGAAATTTCTTGGAACAAAAACGCGGATTCCGTTTGTGGGATAGATCAACTCCAATGCTCGATCCGAACGCACCGCCGAACAGGTCGGGTTGTGAGGTGGAATTGAATCCACAGCCAGCCCACGCTTTATCTGATACAGTCGAGCTGCTGGAGGAAGGATCAACAGAGTATCATGGCGAACCACCCGGCTGTTCCAACAGGAAGAGCAGAGTTGTTCCCCTGTGGCCGAATCAATGGACAACACTTTGTGAAACCGACACGGCTCTTCGCAAATTCGTCCCTTCGGAAGATAGCGTTCCACAGCATGAGGACACAACTCTCCTGCAGGGAATCCTGATTCGGGACAAATCTTAACCACATCCATTTTTGTAGTATCCGTGGAAGTGATCTGATCATTTTCCCGTGGGAATGCATTAAATAGTGAAAAAAGTAGGGGCGCCGCACTTTGAGCGCCACCAATCGCAGGATTTCCTTCGCCAGTAAAATTCCCCACCCAAACGCCGATCAGAAGTTTCCCCGTGAACCCAATTGCCCACCCATCTTTTTGGCCGTAACTGGTGCCGGTTTTCCACGCGATGGTTCCCTTTTTCCCACTAAAACTTGCTCGGTACTGTTCAAATTCAGGGCGAACCAAATCGGCCAGAATCGCGCGGGTCAACCCCGCTGAACCTTCGCTACAGAGCGTATCAATCACGGAGTCTTTCAGGGATCGATCATACTTAAGAGATCGCACTGCTCCATCTCGCGCCAGTGCGCCATAGAGTTGCGCCAACTCCCACAGCGACATTTCCGCACCGCCGAGGATCAGCGAGAGTCCGTATGTGGAAGCAGGTTCACTAAACTTCACCCCGCTTCGAGTGAGAACTGAATAGAACTGTTCCGCACCATAGTAATCCAAAAGCCGAACAAAAGGCACGTTCAACGATCGAATCAGTGCCTGATTAAGCGGGACAATTCCATCAAACTGATGATCCGCATTCATTGGTGCAAAGGTTCCGTAATAGGTTGGAACATCTTGGATCAGCGAAGTTGGAGTAAACGGTCCTCGATCGAGAATCGCCGCAGTAAGCACTGGTTTTAGAACACTTCCCGGTGAACGACGTGCTTGAATGCCATCGACCTGCCCCAATCCAGCCATATCGTAATAATCCTGAGATCCCGCATAGGCAAGCAGTTCCCCCGAAGGAACGTCGCAGATCAAAACGGAGAGATTCTTTACCCCAAAAGAGTTCAAGGTATAGCGATATCGAACAATCTCTTCTTCAAGCCGTTTCTGAATTGTTCGATCTAAGGTTGAGTGAATCGTTGCCTTTTTGCTTTGAGACATGGCAAATCGGCAAAAGTGCGGTGCTTCAAAGGGGATGCGGCTCACGCGCTCCGGAAGCGGTTCATCGATTGCCAAGGCGTATTCGGAATTGGTCAATTTGTGGCGATCTTTCAAAATAGCAAGCAGGCGATTCCGTTTTTCCAGAAGAGCAGGTCGCTTGCGAGTTACATCAATCATACCCGGAGCGTTCGGAAGAACCGCGAGAAGTGATGCTTCAGCCCACGTCAACTCTTTGGGAGATTTTCCAAAATAGCGAAACGATGCCGCTTCGATGCCGACAATGTTCCCACCCATTGGAACATGAGCAGCGTAGAGTTGGAGTTGTCGTTTTTTTGTGTACCAAAATTCAATCTTAAGTGCCCGAAATGCTTCGTTCACTTTTGATATAAAGCTTCTTGTATTTGGATTTGAAAGCCGGGCCAACTGCATCGTAATTGTTGATCCACCGCGCTTTACCCCGCGAGCTTTCACATTTACAATCGTTGATTGGATCACTGACAGCGGATCAATCCCGGGGTGGATCCAAAACCGGCGATCTTCGAAAGCGAGAAGAGCAGTGACATACTTTTTGGGCAGTGGATCACGAGAAGGTTCAAACCGGAACTGCTGATCTTTAGTAAGCCAAACGCGCAGAAGTTGATCATCTCGAGAAAAGACCGCTCGCGAATAATCACAGGTAAACAATTTGCCTTCGGGAATCAGAAACCAGAGAAAAGGAAGAAGAAAGAGAAGTTTGCGATTCAACCGTTTCATGATATTCCATTCAGTCAGGTATGAATTGAGAATATACGATCTGCCACAAAATGGTTTTCACAGTGTCAACAATTGGATTTGTTACTACTCAGGTGTTTGTTACCAATCTTTATGAATTTAGCACTCGTTCCCA
>DYSA01000707.1 GCA_020726425.1 Fibrobacter succinogenes
GCAATCAGTGGGCGTGTTCGCGTGAAGGATGTGGAGGGGCCGATAGGCGTGCGGTACTCCGCACCGAAGCCCGGAGCAAGCCTGACGGTGAGGTTCAACCGAACCGACACGCCCAAATACAACGATGCGAACAGGTGATACACGTGAAAACAAAACACATATCGAATTACCGAAATCCCACACCGATCAACTGTGGGCATTTACCCCAACAGATCCTCAATCATCCTCTCGTGATTGTTGAGAAAATGCTTGGTGAGAACCACATGTTCACACTCTTCGTAGGCGATTTGTTCGATTCCCGATTCCGTGAAGTTGTAAATAACCGCACCGGGATAGGCCATGAGAATCGGCGAATGAGTGGCGATGATAAACTGCGATCCGTGACCCACCAAATCCTTGAACCGAACCATGGCCGTCAATTGGCGCGAAGGGGACAGGGCCGCTTCCGGTTCGTCTAAAAGATAGAGTCCATTTCCCGTAAATCGTTCGAGCAAAAGAGCCAAAAATGATTCGCCATGAGACTGTTCGTGAAGCATTTTGTGCCCATAGGTGAGTTTATACTCTTTCTCCGCGGCTGTGGCAACGTTATAGAAACTTTCGGCGCGCAGAAAATACCCATCCGTGGCTCTTCGCAGCGGATGGCGATTCAACCGTAACAGTTCGTGAAGTTCAGAATGTGAGTCCCTCGTAGAAAAGTCAAAGTTTTTACTTCCCCCTTCGGCATTGAATCCCCACGCCACCGCGATCGCTTCGAGAAGCGTTGACTTCCCGGTGCCGTTTTCTCCCACGAAAAAGATCACCGGCGCATTCAGATCAATGTCGCGGAGTTCCTTAATGGCCGGCAAACAAAAAGGATACGAACGAAACGAAGGGACTGATTCACGCATCAGTTGCGCACTCATAAGAAGTTGACTTGAAAGAGAGAGGTTCATAGGGTGATCTCCTTTTCGGGAATTTGGAGGAAAATCAGATCATCGGGCAGGATCAATATAAAATGAAATCCTCTGTATAACGAGTGAAAGTGGAGCCAATCTATTTGGTAATAAGGATATTCCCATTTCATCTCTTTCGCGTTTTTCACAAATGATCGAAGCTCATCGTTACCACTCGAAGTAATTGCTAAATGATCACGAGGTTTTTGGTTCACAAAAATTCTACAGAACTGCACTATGATCAATTGGTAACTACTCAGGTGTTAGTGGGGGACAAAAACTCGCTTCAGCACTCATTCCCAG
>DYSA01000708.1 GCA_020726425.1 Fibrobacter succinogenes
AAGGAAAAAACATGAGTGATATAGAGTTCGAAATCGACCGTCTCTCGGCGGTGATGCTTCTTAAAAAATATCCCTTCCTGAACGGCTTTCTCGCGGGGCACGGAATCGAAATCAATTCCGATAGCGACACGCTTCCCACCTTGCTGGGCAAGATCGACATTACCACCGTGGAAGACAATGCCATCGATGTGGAGTCGATTCTTTCGGGAACCGTCAGTTATATCGAACAGATGCTTATGTTTCTCGGTGGGGGAGAATCGCGGACGGTGAACTCCGTAACACTGTATCCTGGAACGAACAAGTCCAAAGAACCGGAACAGTTTGAAGAACTGACATTCAAGCGCGGCGAGATTGTTTGTATCGTTGGCCCCACCGGATCTGGCAAGAGTCGCTTGCTCGCCGATATCGAATGGATGGCTCAGAAGGATACGCCCACGGGCCGTCAGGTTTTGGTGAACGGGAAGGTTCCCGATCAAAAATGGAGGTTCAGTAGTTCGGATAAACTGGTGGCGCAACTGTCGCAGAACATGAATTTCGTCATGGATCTTTCGGTGGAAGAGTTCGTGAGACTTCACGCGGACAGTCGCATGGTGAACAACGCCGAAGAGGTGGTGAAAAACATTATCCGCGAAGCGAACGAGTTAGCGGGAGAGAAGTTCGCTCCCGACACGGCGATCACGTCCCTTTCCGGCGGGCAGTCGCGAGCACTCATGATTGCGGACACGGCGATTCTTTCGCGGTCGCCCATTGTTTTGATCGACGAAATCGAAAACGCCGGGATTGATCGAAAGAAAGCATTAGATCTTCTTTTGTCAGAAGATAAAATCGTGCTCATGGCAACGCATGATCCGATGCTTGCGCTCATGGGAGATCGTCGAATCGTGATCAAAAACGGTGGAATCCACGCGGTGATCGAAACAGATGACCGTGAACGGGCGATTCTGACAGACATCGAAAAGTTGGACAAGAAGGTACAGGCCATGAGAACACTTCTTCGCAACGGTGAATCGTTGGAAAATTTTGAGTTTTAAAATTTTTGATTTCGTATGTTTTCACCCTAAGTTGGAAAAGTATTGCCATCTCTAGGGGTGAATCCATACAACTGTATTGATACATATCCTTATTCGTTCAAAAATCTTCCCGAAGGTTCAAACATGCATCCCAAAGGTTCAAACATGCATCCTGAAGGTTCAAACATGCTTCCCGAAGACTCAAACATGCTTCCCGAAGACTCA
>DYSA01000709.1 GCA_020726425.1 Fibrobacter succinogenes
TTACACACGCCATTTTTGCCAATGCAATCGCAAGACCACCCGAACTACAATCTTTGGCAGAGGCTAAAAGTCCTTGCTTATTGGCTTCAATCACCAAATTCCACAATGCACGCTCTTTGTCATAATCGATAGCAGGAATGGTTCCCGCAACCACATTATAAAGTTCTTTCATATAAAGAGAACCGCCGAATTCCGAACGGCTTTCACCGACGAGATACACTACGTTTCCTTCTTTTTGGAACGCAGACATCAACACTTTGTTTTGATCTTCATTGACCCCCACCATCGCGATTGAGGGGGTTGGGAAAACTGATTTTCCATTGGTTTCATTATACAGCGATACGTTTCCGCCGATAACAGGGGTATTGAGTTCAGCACACGCTTCTTTGATCCCCAGACACCCTTGACCAAACTGCCACATCACTTCAGGGTTTTCTGGATTACCGTAGTTGAGACAGTCGGTGATTGCTTTAGGCGTTGCACCGCTCATCGCGACATTACGACCGCTTTCGATTACCGCTGCCGCCGCTCCTGCTTTTGGGTCGATAAAACAGTAGCGAACGTTACAGTCGGCACTCATTGCCAAGGCTACGCCGTTTTCTTTGATACGGATAACGGAAGCGTCAAGTTCGCCCCCTTTTTTGACCGTATTGGTTTGTACCATCGAATCGTATTGCTCATAAATCCAATGTTTATCGACCACTTCCATCGAAGCGATCAATTTTTCGAATGCTTTTTGGTTATCAACGGCATCGAAATCACTGAGTTTTACGTTGGCGATCTCATCGAGATAGGCCGGACGAGACATAGGGCGATCCAATACGGGTGCCTCTTCACTCACCGGATCAACCGGAACCTCAGCACATTTCTCGCCGTGCCAGAAAAGTTCCATATTACCCGTCGCCGTTACTTCACCGATAACCGCGCAGTCGAGATCCCATTTTTCGAAAATATCAATAATCGCCTGTTCAGTCCCCTTACGAGCACAGATGAGCATACGTTCTTGCGACTCGGAGAGCATGAATTCATACGGCATCATCCCCTCTTCACGAGCAGGAACTTTATCGAGGTGCATAATCATCCCGCTACCAGAGCGTCCCGCCATCTCGAATGAGCTCGACGTTAATCCAGCCGCACCCATATCCTGAATCCCGACGACGTAATCGGTTTTAAACAGTTCCAAACACGCTTCGAGAAGGAGTTTTTCGGTAAACGGGTCACCCACTTGTACCG
>DYSA01000710.1 GCA_020726425.1 Fibrobacter succinogenes
CCGCGAACTTCTAATCCGTAGGCCGCTGGTTCGAATCCAGCCGGGCGCACCAGTACAACCAAACGAGCAACTCTTGCTGAGCAAGGCGTTTTGTTGTTTGATCAGTAGGCAATCATTAGAAATAAATTCAGATTTTACACCTTGCGAGACCGTCATATATTATGATTTCAGTTATTATTCCGGCCTATAATCATGAACGCTTTATCGGTGCGGCGATAGAGAGCGTTCTGGGGCAGACCTGGACGGATCTTGAACTAATAGTTATTGATGATGGTTCCACGGACAGAACAGGTGCGATTGTTCAGGGGTATAGAGATTCTCGTTTGAGTTATTTCTATCAGGAAAATCAAGATGCCTTTAATACTATCAATCGGGGTTTGGGGCTTGCTCGTGGAGATTTCGTTGCTATTTTGAATTCTGATGATGTCTATGCCTTGAATCGGTTTGAACAATTAGTGGAAAAACAGAGGCAGACGGGTGCGCAGTGTCTTTTTACGGATGTGATTCCCATCTCGGACAGTGGTGTTGTCTTCGATGACCCGGCTTTTGGCTGGAATCTCTGGCATCAGAAAAATAGAAAATTTTTTAATGAATGTGGCGATCTGTATACTGCTTTTCTGAAGGGGAATTTCATGGTCACCACATCCAATCTTTTTATGACTGCGGAAGCGGTGAAAAAAGTGGGGCCCTTTTGTTCTTTACGCTACCTTCATGATTATGATTTTATTTTTCGCATGATGCTCTCGTTTCCTGATAAGGTTCATTATGTGCAGGATGAAAAATTGCTTTATTATCGAATCCATAGCGGAAATACCTTGGGCGAGGCTGCAATTGCAGGGAGAGAACAGGATAAGGCCGTGATTAGAAAATACCTGTTGGCCAGAGTTCCCGAGGAAATACAGGGGATGGTTTCAGCCGGAACAGATCGCTTGGTTGAACTTGAACGAGAATTGTTTGATATAAGAAATGCACAGCAGCAACCTGTTTTGCCGGGAATAAAAAAACAGATAGCAACATTGATCCGATCAATTTCCACACGGATTACTTCGTGATGAGACGGTTGAGGAGATGCGAGTGACACCGTTCTTCGCAAATGAAAGAGTGTGCTATAGCCCTTCCCACCTGATTCAGGTTGGTGAACAGCTTGCGCAAGGATGTGAGACAATATCCTTTGATATCTTTGATACCCTCTTTATTCGTCGTGTTCATGATCCTGACATGTTGAAGG
>DYSA01000117.1 GCA_020726425.1 Fibrobacter succinogenes
TATCTTTGGTCTCTTCGGATCACCGGAACCTTGCTACTGCTTTAAATGGGTAATCGTATTTTTTTTATGTGATCAGCCGGTATAAAATGAGGTTAGCATATCACTTCGATCGAGCTCAATAAGCAACTCTTCTTGAATAAGAGAGATATCTGCTTCGGTAATTTCTGCATTGTCAGAAATAAGGTGAAGTGCCAATTGATCGTAATCGGCATTGGGCCGGTGATCATCATTCCCAATATTTGCACGGTGGCAGACGAAATCAGCGAGATCAACAATAGCGGCTTCACGCCCGAATTCGGGGGACCGGTCAGGGAAGTGGTGAGCAAAAATACAAGCACTTATACAAACAGGGAGGTGCCATCGTTTCGCGAGAATATACCCAATTTCGCCGTGGGAAATCCCCAAAACTCGCTCTTCAGCGGTGAAATACGCCAAATTATCTTCAATCATCGTTTCCACAACAATGTTAAAATCATCGGGCATATACTGTAGAAGAATCATCTTACCAATATCGTGTAACAAGCCTGCAACAAACATCTCTGCGGGATCTCCGACTTTGAATTTTCGCGAAAGGAACCGAGCAGCCACTCCTACTGCGACACTATGCTCCCAGAATCGACTCACATCAAATCCCTGAACACTGTTTACATTCTTAAATGTATCATAAACAGATAGAGAAAGCCCCATCTCCTTAACAGCGTTAAACCCCATCACAATAATTGCAGTATCAACGGTTGAAATTTCGCGAGAAAAGCCATAATATGCAGAATTGGCAAGTTTAAGAATGCGAGCTGTTAAGGCGGGATCGTGAGAAATGAGTTTTGCGAGAGTTTTGGTGGTAGTTCGTGGATTGTCGACAAGATCAATCATTTTTGAAACAACTGTAGGAAGTGTTGGAAGTCCGGAAATTTTTCCAGCGATCATGCGAATTCGATCTACTCGCGAAAAATTTGTCATGCGGAGTAGTCTATAAATTTTCCAGAATTGCGACCGCGATTTTTACCATCGAGCATTCTTTTTTTCTTCCGTTTTTCTTCCTGTTCCTGCTGCTGTTTACGTCTTTCATCAGGATCTACAAGAACATCTTCACCAGACTCAACTTCCACAGCCTGACGCTGAGATTCATCAAATCGCTCTTTATCTACAACACTGTTGTTTATGGACACATTTACGGGGTTGTGAATTTCACGTTGTTGAACCTTTTCAACATTTGCGAGATTTTGGATCGATGCAGGAAGATTTATCCGATCCAAAACTACCCCATCTGCTGAAGGAGTTTTGCGCGAAGTTTCAATATTGTTTTGGAATGTATTTGGCTCACACGAGATTCCGAAATATCGAGAACCACGCCAATTTCTTTAAGCGTAAGTTCTTCAAAATGATAGAGCGCAACTACGAGTTTCTCTTTTTCAGGAAGTGATTGAATCGCTTCTTTGAGAATTCGTTTTACTTCCGCATATCCTAAAATCGCCAGAGGATTTTCACTCCCTGGATCTTCGATAGTGTCAATAAGTGTCAACTCTTTGGAATCGCTACTGCGAGAAGGCAAAGCTTCTTCAAGAGATAGAATAGTTGTTGGAGCAACATCTGCCAACATCCGCTCATACTCTTTTTCGGTAATATCCAAATGAGCACACACCTCATCATCATAAGGTGTTCTTCCAAGGTCATTTTCAAGACTAGCGTATGCTTTCTGAAGCTGACGAGATTTCGATCGAACAGAACGCGGAACCCAGTCAAGAGTGCGAAGTTCATCGAGAATAGCCCCTCGAAT
The DNA here is from genome assembly GCA_020726425.1 of Fibrobacter succinogenes. Classification (GTDB taxonomy): domain Bacteria; phylum Fibrobacterota; class Chitinivibrionia; order Chitinivibrionales; family Chitinivibrionaceae; genus JAIFMU01. Next base: position 1,775 of record DYSA01000117.1, read on the forward strand.
TTTGTGACTCGCGTAGGTTTCAAACTTAATATCGCGTTCTGGATCAAACGTTTCAACCGCTTTAATAAGCCCGATGATCCCGGAACTTATAAGATCATTTTTATCTACAGATGCAGGAAGTGAGTACCCAATACGATCGGCAATATACTTAACTAGCTTAGAATACTCCACTAGGAGCTTATCTTTCGCTATCTTGGAGCCGCTCAATTTGAACTCTTGCCACAATGCTTCCAGATTACTCATAAACCTGCTATCTCTTTCGTTTTGGTGCAATTCCTAAGATAATACAATGAGCCACAGAAGCTTTCAACATTTATTTCTTCCGCTTCGCTTGTGTCGTGTTCTGTTTTGGGGCAGACTTCGAAAGATGAAACTGTCGTTCCACTATAGAAACTCTCTGTTTTCGTTTCGCTTCGTGAATTCTTTGTTCAAATCCACCGTGAAGAGGCTCTAATTTTTCTGTATCAATATCTTCGACAATACCTTTTACAATTATATCACCGATAATAAGTCCGCCTATCCAAAACAGTGCCGCACCAATACACGATTTAATCAAAAGTGGAACCAAAAGCTCCATCGTCAATGGAAGATCAAAACGATACCCAACTAAAAGGATCGTAATGAAAACAAGGATAGCAACGAGCACAGCAACCTGTTTTACCGCCTCTTTCATGCTGTTTCCTCACTATTCAAAAACGTTCCAAAAAATCCTCGCTCCGACTCTTTTGTACTCGAAATTATTTGTTGTGCAACAAGATTAATGCGATTATTGAAGTCCCCTAATCCTTTTGCAGCAAGAAGAGAACGATCCTGACGAATCATTGAACCCAATTTACGATTTCGTGGGAGACGACCAATAAATTCAGGCTTGAACCCAAGAAATCTATCGGTGAGAAGCGTTAATTTTTCCTCAACAGCAACACTTTCTTCGTCACTTTCAACCATATTTATCACAACAAAAAACGAACGACATCCACGACTGTACAAAATTTTTATTGTCGCATACGCATCAGCTAATGATGTTGGATCAGGAGTAATGACAACCAATACCTGATCAGCAGAAAGAGTCAGAGCAACAGCAGACTCACTAATCCCAGCACCGCCATCAACAATAAGCCTGTCGTATTCTGAAAGCACTGAATCAAGTTTACTGAGTAGCCGGGAAAGATCTCGAGGTGAAATATTTGCTAGCCCCATGTTTCCCGAACTTCCAGCGAGAAGACTGATTCCGGGCTCAACTTCAACAATACAATCACTGAGAGTGCATTTTCCAATGAGATAATCTCGCAAAGTATTTGTCGTGGAAGCACCAAGCAAAATATGAAGATTTGCTAATCCGAGGTCCCCATCAAACAATAAAACCCGTTCTCCCCGAGCGGCAAGTGCCTTGGCAAGGAAAATCGATACATTCGTTTTTCCAACTCCGCCTTTACCACTTGTAACCGCGATAGTAGGGCACCCAAATTTCTTTTCAGATTCTTGATCAATACGAGAAACGATATCACGAAGAACCCCTGCCTGATCACGACCATTCATAAGGAACTTCCCTGTAAAAGTCGCTTAATAAATAGCCCTGGATGAGCAGTTTCAATATCATCAGGGACACTTTGTCCAAAAGTAAAATATGAAACAGGGATTCGACATTCATCTACAACATTAAACACATTGCCAAGTCGCAATGTCTCATCAAGTTTGGTTATAACCAATCTATTTACACCATATTTGCGATATCGGAAAATCATATCGCGAAGATCCGATTCTTTCACGCCGGCACTCAATACTAAGTGAAGAGCATCTGGTGATATAGAACTGAGAAATTGTCCCAATTCATCCATGTGTTCACGATTCTTTTGGCTGCGACCAGCCGTATCCACAAGAATTATGTCACTTCCACTACACGCTTCAATTGCATCTGCAGCCTCTTCAGGACTAAATATCACCTGAAGATCTATACCAACGATATCAGCAAAAGACCGCAACTGTTCGACGGCAGCAATTCGATAAGTATCTGCAGTTATCAGTGAAACTTTTTTCTGTTTTTCAAGTGAGTAATAAGCCGCAAGCTTAGCAATTGTGGTAGTTTTCCCAGAACCGGTGGGGCCGACAAATACTTGAATCCGTTTCTGTTCAGTATCTGCACAAGGAAAACTCTCCGCAAGAGCAGAGATAAAATCGCGATTTATGTTTCGTCCTGGATTTGGCGAGACATCGCGAAGACGCCCTAAAAGATCTCGAGCAAGATCATCGCGGATTTCTGAATCCGATAATCTCTTATATAAAATTGCCCAAGGGCCAGCAAATCCTCCAGAAGCTTTTGTTTCTCCTGTTGCAAGTATCGAGGAAAGTAGCTGTTTCATTTCTGAAAGTTCATCGTGAATTTTCATAATCTGCATTGGATCTCGTGGTTCCGAAACCGTCTTTGGCTGATCAACAGCAATCCTTGCATCTTCACGTTGAATTTGAGGCGGCACTGTTGGTTTTGGTTGTGGAGGAACTATACGACTCTCTTTTTTAAGAAGAGCCAAATATTCACTGTTGTGGTTTCCTTTCATCGAAAGATCCGGAACGCTTGATGGAGCTACTTCCCGATCTTCATCAATCGCAGCAGTCACTTCGATCTGCTCTCCCGTTTTACCCATTATTTTTCCGGGGATCTTACGAGTCTTGAGTATCATAGCATCTTCACCCAATTCAGCTTTAACAAGAAGAAGTGCTTCTTTCATCGAACCAGCGACAATTTTTTTAATTTTCATAGTTACTCAGGACTTTCAGTGTCGAGTGTAATCATACCAATAGACTGCAGTTCCAGTCCATTGACTATTTCGTTATAGGAAAGCACCACCAACTCGGGACAGCTTCCTTCTACAAGTCGTTTTAATTGAAGGCGAATGACCGGAGATACAACACTTATTGGCATCTCCCCCATTTGCCGAGCTTCATCAACGGTAATTCGAACCGCTTCCATTATGCGGCCAGCATCTGTGGGCGAAAGATTCAGTTTAATTCCGCCATCATATTCAGCAAGCGAACCTTCAAGCATAGCCTCAAGATTAGGATCAAGTGTAATTACTTTGAGTGAATTATCTGGGCCTTTGAGTCCTTCACAAATCTGTGCTTTCAAACCATTGCGTGCATACTCTGTCATAACATCACTATTTCTATTCTGTCGTGCCACAATTCCAAGGATTTCTAAAATCAGAGGCAGATCACGAATTGACACCTGTTCTGTCAAAAGATTCTGAAGTACGCGATGAACTTCGCCTAAAGAAAGCGCAGAAGGAATCACTTCATCAACGACAGCTTTGTGAGTTGATTTAATATTTTCAATTAACTCCTGAACATCTTGACGTGTTAACAGATCAGCTGCATTCCCCTTAATAATTTCGGTGAGATGTGTCGCAAGAACTGCGGGCAATTCAACAACAGTATATCCACACAGTTCGGCATGATCTTTTTGACTTTCTGTAATCCAAAGTGCCGGTAGTCCAAAGGCAGGTTCAACAGTGGGTATTCCGCGAATGGTTTCGGCAGTCCCTGTTGGATCCATGGCAAGATACGAACCCGACATAAGCTCACCAGCGGCAACTTTTACAGTACGAATTTTAACACCATACTGATTTGGTTCAAGCGCCATATTATCACGGATTCGAACTGGTGGAATAATAAACCCTAACTGGGTTGCAAGTTGGCGACGAATCTGTCCAATGCGATCAAGTAAATCACCCCCTTGAGAAGCATCTACAAGCGGAATTAATCCATAACCAATTTCAAGTTCTAATGGATCAACAAGAAGATAATCTTCAATTCTATCCTCTTCTTCCGCATGGCCGTTTCCACTGGCACCTCCAGAAACAGCCCCTGCAGATTTTAAATCTGTACTACCAGTTGGAGAAATACCAGATTGTACAAAATAACCGATAACGCCTAATATAGCGGCAAGAACTAAAAAAACAACACGTGGAAGCCCGGGAATAAAGCTAAAGATAGCCATGACGATTGAAGAAACATACAGTACACGATAGTTATTAAACATCTGCGAAGTTATCTCTTCTCCCATTGTATCTTTGCTTCCAGCACGAGATACAAGAAGCCCCGATCCAACAGAGATCATAAGAGAGGGTAATTGGCTGACGAGACCATCACCAATCGTAAGTTGACTATACAATGCGAGGCTTTCAGTAAATGACAAGCCCTGCTGAGCCATCCCGACTATAAACCCACCGAGAACATTGATAAAAGTGATGATTATACCAGCAGTAGCATCGCCTTTCACAAACTTCGATGCCCCGTCCATTGCACCGTAAAAATCCGCTTCACGCGACACATTTTCTCGACGTTCGCGTGCTTGAGGCTCCGTGATCATACCTGCATTTAAATCAGCGTCAATAGCCATTTGCTTACCAGGCATTGCATCCAACGTAAAACGAGCAGCTACTTCGGCGATACGTCCTGCACCTTTTGTTATAACCATAAACTGAATTAATGTTATAACTATGAATATTACAGCTCCAACTACAGGATTATTCCCCGATACGAAGGTTCCGAAAACTTTAATAATCTCACCGGCATCACCTTGAGACAAAATAAGACGGGTAGAAGCTACATTCAAAGAGAGTCTGAAAAGTGTAACGGAAAGTAAAAGGGAAGGAAAGACGGAGAAATCAAGCGCAGTTTTGTTATACATAGAAATCAAAAGAATCATAAGTGAAATGGTAATATTTACAGCGAGCAACATATCCAACAATATCGTAGGTAATGGAATTACCATAAGCACAATGACCGCGATCAAACCTGCAACAACAAGTAACTCTCGTTGTTCACGGAATGTTTTCATCATTTTACTTTGCTTTAACGAATTGAGAGAATCTGCCAGCGCCATTAATTCACCATTTCTATAACCTGAAGAGTTCGATATAATATAGTTACCGCACTCACTTTTAATAAACCTATTGATAGCATTATCTATTGTTTAAAACACTTTTATGCACAAATAATTTGCATTTACCAAAATAAACGTTTATATTTACACTGTTCTGAGAAAGAACAATACTGGAGAGTAGCTCAGTCGGCAGAGCAGGTGACTGTTAATCACCGGGTCGGAGGTTCAAGTCCTCTCTCTCCAGCCAAAAAAAGTCATTGTAACTAAACATGTTACAATGACTTTTTTGTTTTAACTCCCATGCCTTTCAATCATGGCGTATACAGAAAGCGTATACAAACAGTTATACTGTACAGTTATACTGTACCAGGTCGTGGTTTGAGATCCTCATACCAACTTACATCCAATTTCCACAATCCCATCCGCTTTTTCAGCATCATATCATCAGCCTGAACATACCGATGGAATGCCTCGTGTGTTTTCCAACCACCGATTTTCATAACTGATGTTACGCACCCAAGCATTTTTTTACAAAAAGTGGTATACTGGTGTAGTGTAAACAAGAGGGGGATAGTATGGA
>DYSA01000118.1 GCA_020726425.1 Fibrobacter succinogenes
CCTCATTCTGTGCGTAACAGGTCTGGAAACCTGTTACGACTGTTTATGCCAAGTTTTTTTAATTGTAAAGTACCTGAAGTAGTTACCAGGGCTGTTTAGTCCAAATTACTGAGTAATTTCGATTTTACAGGGCTGCTTAGTCCAAATTACTGAGTAATTTCGATTTTTCACTGCTGTTGAGAGTAATTGTTTCTGATTACCCCGCAGACAAATACGCAGATAATTCTCTCTGTGAAATTGCAATCTCTCTTCCCTGCGGAAAAGTCTAAGTCCGTTCTCATTTCATCGTCACTGCGGTTTCATTTTGGGATAGAACTGGTTCGAGTGTATATTCTCGCCAGAAAATTTAACGGGAGATCAAGATGACTATCGAACAACTCATGGAAAAAGCGGACAAACTTCTCGACTATAGTGATCCGAAAAAGGCACAGGTTCTCTATGAAAAAGCACTGGAACTGTTGCCGGAACCAAAAGAGGAGCAGGAACTCTACCTTGAACTTATGGTCGCAATCGGCGATGCGCTGATTTCTCAGAATAAACTGGGCGAAGCGATGAAACAGTTTGATCGCATCCTGAAAATTCCCGGAGCTGACGAGATTGGATTGATCCATCTTCGCCGCGGTCAGATTGCCTATTACAATAATAAGTTAGATGTTGCAAAAACCGAACTGGTACGCGCTTTGGAACTGGGTGGCGAAGAACTTTTCGAGGATGAACACGAAGAGTATTACAATTTCGCCATGGGTATCGAAGAGGATGAAGAAGAGTAAATTATCATTGACTTTTTTGCTCTTTTATGCGAAATTTAGGGTAGATTCTCAGTGAAAGGAGGATGGTATGGAAATTGGAAGCACCCTCGAAGGTATTCAAAGTAATCAGGCTCAATTTAATCAAGCATCTTCTTCAATTCTTGAGAAACTTCAATCACCCGAAGATGATATCACCAAGGAAATTCTTGATCAAAAAGTTGCTCAGCACGGATTTTCAATGAATGTGAGAATGGCAAAAGTTCAAGATACTATGATCGGAACGCTTCTTGATATTGTGGGATGATCAACCTGAAAACTCGACTACAGATGGCTGCCGGATTGTTCCGACGGCCATTGTTACATTGGTCGGTTTCTCGGGTGAAAATAGCGATGGACTTCGATGAGATGCGTTCGATCAACATGAGTGTAAATTTCGGTGGTGGTAATATTTGAATGACCAAGTAACTCTTGAACAATGCGCAGATCCGCTCCCCCTTCGAGAAGGTGAGTTGCATAGGAGTGGCGAAACGTATGAGGAGAAACTTCTCCTGAAATTCCCGCTTTAAGTGCGTACGCGTGCAGGATTTTCCAAACTCCCATCCGCGAAAGAGGGGATCCTCCTCGTTGGTTGATAAAAATCGTGTCCGCACTTTTTGACGTGGCAAGCGAGGGACGCTCTTCCGCCTTGTACCGATCAATCCACTCTTTCGCCACATCACCTAAAGGAACAATTCGTTCTTTATTTCCCTTTCCCCGGATCGTAATAAATCCATCGTCACTGAAGTGCGATTCAGAAAAATCACACAGTTCTGATACGCGCATGCCTGTTCCATACAGTGTTTCCAAAAGTGCGCGATCGCGAAGGCCACCACGTTTTGAAATATCCACAGCATTGAGAATTGCTTCGATCTCTTTAATCGAGAGCACTGAAGGAAGTGTCTTTGGCTTTCGCGGAACGAGAAGGTGTTCTGCGGGATCGCTGTCGAGAAGGTTTTCTGCTGTGCAAAACCGAAAATAGCTTCGCACAGTGGAGAGCGTTCGTTGGATCGAGGAGACTGCAAATCCCACATCGTAGAGAACTCCGAGGAATCGATCCAGATCATTGGCGGTCACCGTTCGATCGGTTAGCCCGCGATCTTCGAGGAATGCGGCGAATCGATTCAGGTCAAATTGATAGGATGCAACAGAGTTGTCCGCTAGCCCTTTTTCCGTGGCAATCCATCCGAGGAAAAGTCGTTCTGCTGAAATTGTTTTCATCGAACATACGGATTGTTTTGGATTTCGTGACCGATGGTGGAACTTGGTCCGTGACCCGGCCAGATCGTTACTGATTCGGGAAGAGTGAACAGTTTCTCTTCGATCATGCGGTAGAGAAGCCCTGTGTCAGAGTAGCCAAAGTCCGAACGTCCAACGGAGTTTTGAAACAGCGTATCGCCAGTAATACAATCATTTCCAAAGAGAAGACAGACACCACCGGGCGTGTGACCGGGCGTGAAAATTGCCTTAAAAACAAAACTGCCCACGCGATTTTCGCCTTCGACATAGTGAATTGTTTCTCGTGCGAACGGTTCGGTGACGCTAATCCAACTGGCGCCGCTTTTTTCGGGATCCGTGATAATAAAACGGTCATCCTTGTGAAGCCACACGGGAAGTTCTCCGAAAGTTTCTATGATTGTTTCGGTGCCGAGATAGTGGTCGAAATGGGCGTGAGTGAGAACAACAGCTTCGACGGTTAATCCTTGTGATTTGATCGCATTGATCATTCCCGTGGGATTTAGCGAAGGATCGATGGCGAGACATTTGCCATTTTCAGATACGAGATAGCCATTGGTGTCGAGAGGGCCGGCGGGGAATCGTTCTATTTTCATACTGTTCCTTTTGTTCAATCACAGTATCGGAAAATATGTTCTGCGAATAGCGATACTTCAGTTGGTTGAATGGGTTAAATGCAGTTCAAAGTGATTGCCTTTGCGATTCGAAGGGGCAATATTCCACTGAGACGAGGGGATTTGGCGGAGTGAGATTGAATCTTTAGATGCAGTTCCCACAAGTACCAACTCCTCGTGAATATCAACTCCGTAGAAAGATGACGCCACTTTGGATGATGCGCGAATGGGTGCACTTTCGCCTCGTTCCCAGAAATCGTACGAACGAGAAGTGTGAATCATCGTGAAAACTGAGTAGAAGGGAAATGAATCTGCGCCAACAAATAAAGTTCCCGTAGAACTAAAAGAGGAGTAGTTGGCGAGTTTTGCAGGAATTGTATCTTTTTTGTCGACAATGAACACACCGCTATACGAATAGGTTATCGAGGAATCAGTTTCAGTTGTTGGTACAATAAGTGAACAGAGAAGTGGTTGATTTGTTGCATAGAATGTCCAGTGAGTATCGTCTATCATTTTTTCGAAATAGCCCGTTTTTTCATTCTGAACACCTTCGACGCGCAACGTTCGTTCTGAATTTCCGGCGCCGGTTTGGAAAATGGTGATAGTCGAGCTAATTTCGCCTTTCACCGGAGGTTCCTCTTTCCACTGCGGTGCTGGCAGTGCGCGGATCGATCCTTTTTTGGATTCGGTGAGCGAGTAGGTGAGAAGGGTGTTGCTGCCGGAAATATCAAAATCGTAGAGTCGGGTATAGAGTTTTCCCTTTGCACTGACGATGAAAATTGTCGATCCACTGACACTGATATTGAGTGCTTCGACCGTGCCCGTATCGGGTGTATCAAACTGAAGGCTCCAATCTTCGGGAAGCCACCAGTCGTTATAGTGAACACGGCGACCGTTTTCCGACAGGCGATAGAGGTGAGCGGTTCCAAATCCTACAGAGTGAGTTGTACCTCGCGAGTCGGTGTAGTTTTTTATTCCAAAGGGGTGACAATCTGAAACCGACCATCCACGATTCGTCGAAAAAACAGTAGAAAGGCCACTGCCTTTAGCACCAATTCCTCCCCATTTATCTTCCCACTCAACGCGGTCTTTGCTGTGCTTTTCGGTCATGTTCACACCGCGATAGAAATGACCTGTCGAAGAGAGAGCCGTGATGTGGATTCCATCAAGAGAAATTGCGACAATGGAATCGGGAATGCCAAATCTCACCAGATGTTTCCCTTCGGGACGCCCTGTTGTGCCGAGAAGTTCCCACGGTGGTGTACCGGTTCTTGATTTGATCCAGATTCTTCCATCCCGAAGTGCGATATTCCATTGCTTGTTAAAACTTTCTGTTTCTGTTCGAAAAAGCACGGAGTCGGGAAGATTCGTAGGCGATTGTATGGTGAGTTTTTCCGTGGATTTGCAAGAGGTAATGAATATCGAAAGAGAGAGTGCGATTACTCGAATCATGTGTGCTCCGGTGATTGGGTAATATATTTAGAAACTCTTTTTCATTGTCTCCTCGCATCGGTATTCTAACGCGGGAGACACAGGGCAATTAGGTGATAATAAAGAAAAAACTAATCTACTCAATCGCAAACATCTCTGTCTGAAACTCACCTACAAAAATGACTTCCGGTTCGAGGAGAATCCCGGAGTTTTCGTAAACTTTGCGGCGCACGTCAGATATACAAGAGTGAATCTCTTCGGCAGTTGCACTTCCGCGATTTAAAATGAAATTTGCGTGTTTTACTGAAACTTCAGCGTCGCCGACTCGATACCCTTTAAGCCCTGCCGCTTCGATGAGTGCTCCGGCGTAGTTTCCTTCGGGGCGTTTGAACACTGATCCACAGCTAGGGTAGTTGAGAGGCTGGCTTGTGCGACGTTTGTCCTGAGTTGCTAAAACTTTTTCGCGAAGTTGAGTGGCATCACCGGGGATCAGCTTGAATGAAGCTTCCAGAATAACCGCATTTTTCTGTTTAAATGAAGAAGTTCTATAGCCAAATGAAAGTTCGTCTTTTAATGTCCAATGCATTTGGTTTCTATCGATATCGTACCAAGTTACCGAATTTAGTTGATCGGAAATTGTCTGTCCGTAAGCGCCGGCATTCATCAAAACACCTCCGCCGATTGAGCCGGGAATTCCCGCGAGATCTTCCATTCCTGAAAGTCCTGAAGTGACCGTTTTCATCACCGTTTTAGAAAGAAGTGCTCCTGCTCCCACGCGAAGCAGTGTGTCGGATATGTCAATGCTGTTGAGATTTATCATATTGATTACGCCGCCGTCGAATCCCGCATCGCTTACGAGGATATTACTTCCCCGACCGAGAATAAACAGGGGGATTTCACGCTCCTTGAACGTCTTGATTACAACTTCGAACTGTTCAGTAGAAGAGGGTTCACTGTAGAACTTCGCCGGTCCACCAATAAGGTATGATGTGTATTTTTTCAGATCAATATTTTCGAAAATAATAATGTACTCCTCAGAAATTTACTGAGTAAAAAATAGTTGAAGGAGAAGGGGAGATGTTTCGGTGATTCCACCAAAATTTGTGAGAAAAAGTTGAGGTGATTATGAGAAGAAATAGGCACAGAATCGATGACCTGCCACAAGGTAGCCAAAGAAACAGAACAGAAGCGTCCACGCTCGAACAAAAGGAAGATTCTTTTCTGCCCATGACGGCGAGATCATTAACACCACTCGGTTTATGAATGAAAAGAGCAAGAGTAAGAAAAATGCCGATGCCACGGTGATTGCAAACCAAATCAAGGTGAGTCCCATCATTTGCTCGGGAAGTAATCCTTCGTCCCAGATCAAAATCGGTGTCACGATAGCGAACAGAAATGCAAAGCGAAGCCATCCTGTCATTGCCTGTTCGACGGCATTCATTTCTTGAATCAATATGCGATAGAATCGAAAGAAATCGTGCAGTTTGTCGCCGCCGGCAACGCGAGGAAGAATGGATTCTTCGAGGTCCAGAACGCCATCTGATTTCATCGACAAAACCATCTGCTTCTTATTTTGTCCCGACACTGTCAATATAGGCATGACGCCGAAAAGCGACCGTCCTTCGATGCTGGAAATTTCTTCAAAATTGATCTCCGAGTGAAGGTGAACTCCTTCTTTCAAGCGAAGTTGATTGTTCGTAAATGAAATTTTTTCGCGGGTAAAGCGAAAGGGAGGGAAAAAGGCAATACTAAACAGGGGGAACGACACCATGAATTGGCGTGGAAGATCAATTCCCTGAATGCGCATAAGAAAAATTGTTATGGCGTAAATAAAAAGCAACGAGAGTAGGAAATGGCGTTTTAGTGTTACGTTCATGACTCTTTCACATAAAAAGGTTACTGATAAACAGATTCGCAACAAGAATGAGAATTGAAGCGCTTACCACTGCATTTCGGGTGGATTTTCCAACGCCGACAGCTCCGCCAGTCGTGAAAAATCCGTAATAACACCCCGTAAGTGCGGTGATTCCGCCAAAGGTAAAACTTTTCGTAAGTCCCATGAAAAGGTCTGAATTACTGTACATAAGTCTCATGGAGTTGTAGAAAATTCCCGCATTAAGATGGAGTGCAAAGGTCGCAAGAAGCTGTGAACTTACTACCGCTGCGAATACTCCGTAGATAAAGAGAATTGGAGTCATAAGAAATCCCGCAAGAATTCGCGGTGTGATTATGTATTTCACCGGATCGAGAGAGAGACACACCATTGCGTCGATCTGTTCGGTCACGCGCATGGTTCCCACTTCGGCGGCAACTTTCGCGCCGATTCGTCCCGCAAGTACCAAACCGATCAGCGTTGGCCCCAGTTCGGAAAGAACCACTTTAAGCACCATGGCACCGAGGTATTGCAGCCCGATCATATTTCCCGCGAGATATTTCACCTGCCACGTGGCGATGAATCCGGTAAAAATTGAAGCGAGAACGACAATGGGAAGTGATTTAACACCGGTAAACATCATCTGCTGAAAAAAGGTAGAGAGTTTTGGGAGTCTTAAAAGTGAGTGAACAAGAAAACGACCCATGGCACCAAAGTCTGCCATGCCTCGAAGGAATTGTTCCCCAATTTCCACCGCAAAGTTGTCTATTTTTGTTCTTATCATGCACAGAATATACAATGAGACGAGCAATTTGTCTTGCGCTATTTCTCAGTTCCCCCGAGACAAGATTTGAAATCAGTTCGCCACCAAACGGAAACGTACAATGCTGAATGATTTTGCCGTTTGAGCACGGGTATATTTGGGCAGATTGTATCATCTGCCCTTCGAAGTCGTGACCAAATCGATAGCTTACCACAATTTTGGTTTTTATGCCGGATAGCACACTTTTGATTATAGCTTTGGATTAGCGAAGAACGGCATTTTCCATCCAAGACTCACTCCAACAGTAAATCCTTCAGGAAATGCAGATGGAAGTGATTCTTTTCCCGTGACGTATTCATCGCCATAGAATGGTTTCATGTATGATCAGACTCCCTCAAGAACCACTTTTTAAATGAATATCCTACTCGAACAATTGGTTCCACATAGATCGCATCGGAATAGACGGCAA
>DYSA01000119.1:0-5208 GCA_020726425.1 Fibrobacter succinogenes
TATTTTGAGAAAAATCGGGCTGCTTAAATTGTCCGTGAAATCGACCGGGTGTCACTCGTCATTCATGGGGAGTTGAGAAGCGAAGGCCTCTACATCCCAATATCCGCAAAGGTTCCCATGGATTTCATCATCGCCGTCGAAGCTTCGATGAGATGGAACGCCAGTGCCGCTCCGGTTCCTTCGCCGAGACGCATGTTCATTGCCAAGATCGGTTCCAGTTCGAGAATCTTTGCGATAGCCATAGATCCCGGTTCTTCGGATTTGTGCGAAGCGAACATGAAATCTCGCGCCAGTGGATTGATTTTATACGCCACCACCGCCGCCGCTCCCGCAATGAATCCATCGATTACCACCGGAATGCGCTGTGCCGCCGCCGCGAGATAGACTCCCACAAGTCCGGCAATTTCAAATCCGCCGACCTTTGCAAGCACATCGATAGGATCGGTGACTTCGGGATTATTGACCGCCAGTGCGCGGGAGATCATCGATCGTTTCAGCGAGAGACCTTCATCCGTATGCCCCGCTCCCCTTCCCGTAAGCGATTCGATATCCCCACAGTTGAGTGCCGCGAGAATCGCCGAACTGACGCCGGTGTTCCCGATTCCCACTTCGCCGGTTCCGAGAATGTTCGCCCCTTCTGAAATCGCCTCCATGGTCGTTTCGATTCCGATCTCGATAGCGCGAATCGCGTCATGGCGACTCATAGCCGGCCCTTCGGTAAAGTCCGCCGTGCCCAAGGCGATCTTTCTATTGATATGTGCGGGATTGGAAATTTCACCGACCAGTCCCAGATCGACCACACAAAGCCGCGCTCCAGCGTGCTTCGCCAAAACAGCCACACCGGAAATTCCCGAAAGCATTGTTTCTGCGACTAGCGTACTCACCGCTTGAGGAAAAGAGCTGATCTTCGCCGCCGCTCCGTGGTCGCCACACATGACCATGATGGTTTTGTTGGTCAAATCAGTCTCCAGATTTCCGGAAATCCCCGCCAGTTTGATCGCATTTTTTTCAATCACCCCAAGACTTCCCACCGGTTTTAGAAGCGAATCGATATAGGTAGATGCGGTTGCCATCGCCTGTTCGTCGAGCGGAGAAATTGTTGCCACCGTGGATTCAAATAGATTCATGATTCACTCCAATAAAAAAATTTTGTAAACGCGTACAAAAGCCAACTCCCTGATCCTACAAATCCCTCAAAAATCGAACTAATCGCTCCTGCTCCCGTTCCGGGCGGACGGCTATTCGCACAAAACGATTGTTCAGCCCCACGAACGATCCACCGTTGCGAACTAAAATCCCCTGCTGTTCAGCTCGAACGCAGAGTTGATCCGCAGTGAGACTTCCCAAAATCCGGCAGAGCACAAAGTTCGCCGCCGAGGGAAAGGGGGCGAGCACACCGGTTGCGAAAAGCGAGTCGATCAGTTTGGCTCGAAGGCGATCCGTTTCAATTCTCGATGATTCGATATATTCCCTTTGATCCACTAAGAACGATCCATACGCCGCAGCCAAAGAGTTCATTGCCCATGAATCGCCATACTGTTTCATTTTTGCAATTACATCCCGATCGGTACAGACCGCAAATCCCACGCGAAGGCCCGGAACTGCACCAATCTTTGTCTGAGATCGCAGGACAAAGAGATGATTTGGAACCGGTCGATTGAGAACTGATTCGGCGTTGGTGGCAAACTCGATAAACGATTCATCGACGAGACACCGAACTCCTCGATCCGCCGTAAGATCAATAAGTTTTTGAACCGTGGCGGGGTTCGTCAGCGTTCCCGTGGGGTTGTTTGGATTGCAGAGCACGAGAAGTTCCGCCTGATCTAAGGCCCGTTCGATCGTTCTATAGTCCGGGTGAAAAAGTTCGAGCGGATCGGTCAGCACGTGGACAATTTCAGAACTCCATGGCCGAAATGCCGATTCGTATTCGCTAAAGGTAGGCGAAATAATCACCACTTTTTTTGGGCGAAGAGTGCGCGCAAAAAGCCACAGAATATCCGATACGCCGTTTCCCGCAATGACAAAATCGCGGTGAATCCCAAAGCGTTGAGCAATTGATTCTCGATACTCCCGATAGGAAGAATCGGGGTAATGAATCAGCGTATCTATCTGGAAATGAAGAATCTCCTTCCAACCTTTCGGCGGGCCCAGAGGATTGATATTTGCGCTGAAATCACAAAGATCTGCAACGGGAATATTCAGTTTTCGCGCGCTATCAAATACATTTCCCCCGTGAATTTGCCCCATCAGATCCCCTCATTGAGCGATTTAAGAAAAGCGAATCCGTCGTCGATCTCCACGCGAGCGATCGTGCCCGGTTCAACTTTTACCCGCCACTGATTTTTGCTATTTCCCCACAACAAATAGGACAACATGAGCCGAATTACGCCACCGTGAGTGACAATCACCACCGTTTCGGCATCACTTTTTTCAAACCGTTTCAGTATCTGTTTCACCCGTTTTTCAAAGGAACTTGGCAGTTCTGCGCCATCGATATAGTGTTCGTTGCACCACATTTTCCACGCCAGAGGAAGATCGCGTTCACACTCGTCACTGGTTTTTCCTTCGAATATGCCAAAGGAAATTTCGCGCAGATCATCTTCGATCTGAATCTCTCTTCCCACGCCGATAGGAACGGCAGTTTCAATACAGCGATTCAACGGACTGGTACTAATGAGATCAATCTGTTCCGTTGCTAAGATCGAACCAAGGTGTGCCGCTTGATCCACGCCGCAGCGGTTCAAAAGGGGATTTGATTCGCCACAGAACCGCCCCATGCGACTGTACTCTGTTTCTCCGTGGCGAATGAGAATAAGTTGTTTCATAGAGTTTTCCCCAGTACCGCACAGAGAACGAGCAGAACAGTTTCCATCAGTTCCACCTGAGCGCCGAGCACATCACCGGTGGTTCCTCCGATTTTCGAGGTACTGTATCGCGCCATGGCGATTCCACCAATTACAGCAACGGCAAATAGGATCACGATCTGTTTCCAATCAGGCGAAAAAAGTGCAACGGCAAAAGGAAGTGCTACCAGTGAACTCACGAACGCACGCGCCACCCCCGTATCGGAGATCACTCCCATTCCCATGCCCGATCCAGTCCGCGCATAGGAAGAGAACGCGGCGGTAAAAATCATGCTGACCCGCGCAAAAAGAGTGGAACAGACCAGTGCCATCAGCGGGTGTTCGAGGGAAAGAAGTGCCGATCCTTTGAGAAGGAAGATCAGTATAAGGGCAACTGTTCCGTTGGTGCCGATCCGTGAATCGCGCATAATCTCGAGGATTCGTTCGCGATCGCGGCCGCTGAAAAATCCATCCGCCGTATCGGCAAGCCCATCGAGATGAAGACCGCCCCCGAGAATGGTCAGCACGGTGAGTGCAAGAATTACCGAGAGAACCGGAAGTTGCAACGACGAAAGCGCAAGGATCACTGCTGCGGCAATAGCTCCCATGCCCGCGCCGATCAACGGATAGAACGGCAGACCGCGACTAAATTTTCCCTCGGCCCAGTTTACTTCAAACGGAAGTGGAATTCGCGTAAAAAAGAGCAGTTGAAGAGCGATCATTTCAAAAAGAGATTTCACAACTCCCCCTTGATTTTCACGGGAATCCCCGAGACGAGAAGGTACACTTCATCGGCCGCTTTCGCCACCTGTTGATTCACACGACCGGCAAAGTCGCGAAACCATCGGGAAAGAGGGTTAGCAGGAACGATCCCCATTCCCGTTTCATTGGAAACGAGAATTATCGTTCCGTCATAAGATTCAGCCCAGCGAATCAATCCAGATACCTCATCAATGATTTTCGATTCCACACTCAATGCAACCTTGGGCGATACCGTTTCCCAGTCGATCGATGTGTCGTGAAACATGAGGTTAGTCACCATAATTGTAATACAGTCAATGAGAACGGCACCATGCGATTCAATCGCCACGGGGAGAACCGACTCAAAATCGCAGTACCGTTCCACTGTTTTCCACTGACTATTGCGTCTCATTTGATGATGAGCAATTCGTTCGTCCATCTCTTCATCGTAGGGAATAGCCGTGGCCACATAGAGCACATCATCGCGTCCATCCAACAACGATTCGGCAAAACTACTCTTGCCACTTCGCGCTCCTCCGGTGATATAGATCATTTTGGCCATCGGTTTTTCCTTACAGATAAAAATCAAGCTATTACAATGATTATTTCCTGCCTACTGTTGTCACAAAAACGATCGACTGTACAGGAAGTTTCGATGCGTAATCCAACTTTGTTTTTTGCAACGGATCCCAAATTACAATTGCCGGAGCAACAGAAGAGCCCACTTCAGAGAAGTATAATTTTTGAGCGATAGAATCATACTGTGGTGCATTCGCTTGCACAACGCCCCCAATAGTATCCAACGGGGCAAACTGTTCGTTAAAGTGAACAATCGGTGCATCGCCCCACGAGCGATAGAGCGTTCCATAGAATTCACGATTCACCTGATCAACTGCCATTGATGATATATCTGCGCCAAACCGTGTTCCACTTGTCAGCGTTGTGACTGTATTGGAACTCAAACTTACGAGTTCAACACCTCCATCGACAGCACTATAACTTCCCATTGAAGTCACGACAAGATTTCCATTGAAAAGATCCATATCTATTACATTTTTGAATGTACAACGAATTGAATCCACAATTTGATCACTATTGGTATCGATTTTAAGAATCAACGAACCTTCGTCTGGTGAGTAACCAGCACGCATTTGACACGCAACATAGAGATGAGATCCTACAAGTATCATTTTTGTCGCATTAGTTGTAATCCCCGGTTTCACATATGCAGAAAGGGAGAGATACGAAATCACTGCTCCCGACATGGGATTTACAATTGCAATAGAATCTGTACTGTTTGAACATACATATCCTTTAGAGCTATTTACAACTACCAAATCATGAGGATTGAATCCATTCAGTAACTTTTCTTGGTACACAACGGCTCCACTTGCCGAGAGTTTCATAATATTAGACTCAGTACGCTCCAAAACATAAATGTCACCCTTTTGCTCAACCATTACCGCATCAGATGAAATAGCCAAGCTTGATTTTTGGTATATGCCATTAGAGATCTCTCCAATAATACCAGTAGTGTAGTCCGATTCAGCTGTATAAATTTTTGTATAGGCTGTATCAACTTTGCTCGTATCTACTTTGCTCGTATCTACTTTGCTCGTATCTA
>DYSA01000119.1:5308-7160 GCA_020726425.1 Fibrobacter succinogenes
ACTTTGCTCGTATCTACTTTGCTCGTATCTACTTTGCTCGTATCTATTTTGCTCGTATCTATTTTGCTCGTATCAACTTTGCTCGTATCAACTTTGCTCGTATCAACTTTGCTCGTATCAACAATCAAAGTAGTCTCTTCTGGTGAAACAACAGGCACACAACCAACTATCAAACTACTTACAAAAAGGCTCGATGCTATGGCAGTTACAAATACATTTTTCATTTTTTCTCCTCTAGAAACAATACAAATTATTTACACATAAAATTTTCACTAAAAATCAGCTCGAACGGCAATCTGCCACGAACGCCCTGCATAGGGAGCGCGCACATATCCGCTCTCCATCGAATAGAGTGCGTCGGGATCAGATCTTCCATCGAGAATATTTCTCACCGATCCACTGATAGTGAGCCAATCATGATTCCATTTCATATACACCGAAAAATCCATCTTTCCCCGCGGATTTCGCACAACCGTCTCTATGATCTGTGTAGTTGAATCAGGGAGGTGAACAACTTCCTGTTTTTTTTCAACGGCGGGATAGAGTTGTGTATTCGCCTGATCTCGATATAAAAGCGACTGCCATTTCACCTGAGGAGTAATTGTGAATCCCGCAAATGGGCCTGCAGAAAAATCTCCATATATTGTAAATGGAGCCTGATTTGGGAGATAGTTACCTTTGTAAAGCGGTGTTAGATTTTCCGGTTTCTGGAACGTGAACGATTCACGGATCGCTATTTTTGGAATTGCTTTCCAAAGAATTGACTGCTCAATCCCATAGGTTCGATTTTCACCGATGTTCGTCGCTCGCGACACGCGTCCATCAAAGATTGTCGCGATCATATCGTTAAAGTGATTTGAAAAGAAAAGAAGTTCAGCATTTATTTGTTCCTGAACAATCGATCCACCCAACTCTGCGGTTCGACCTGATTCGGGTTTGAGGTTTGGCGAGGGCAATACACCTCCTTGGTACCCAAAACGTTCCCGAAGAGATGCGGTTCGCGAATAGAGTGCTCCATTGGCAAAAAATGTAATTTGTTCTACGGGCGAAAAAACAAGGCCAATTCGTCCAGAAGGATCGTGTTCGATTTTTGTTTCCGTATCCAAAGTGAACAAAGTGTAGGGATCTTTCCCCCCTTCGGTATGAGATCGATGGACCGAAATAGCTCCGCCGACAGTGGCAGTGAAATTATTCAGCGTGAGTGCAAAATCCGTTGCGTTGGTTCCCGTTGCACGAGAACTTTTCCACTCCCCATAACCGAATGAAGCAACATCGGTGGACGGGATCATCTGTTCGAATCGCCCAGAAACTACTCCGGTAATCGCCAAAATGGACGTGGGAACAAGGTGATATCCAAATCGATAATCGGCAATAATCGTTTCAGATTGAAGCTCTCCGAACTGGTCATTTTTGAGAAGTCCATGCACTGATCCGAAATTATCAAGCCCCGTCCAAAAAACGCGATTCTTGTTCGTGGTAAAGGATAGTGCGTGGTTAAAGTTCAGCGAGCCATTTTGATCAAATCCCAGCGAAAAGCGATTCTCCCGTTCGGTGGATTCTGCGGTCTGGTTCATTGAACCTTCGCCGGCGGGAATTTCAAGGTGTTTCTCCCGTCTCTCCCAACCCGCTGACAGCTCACCCTTTTCAAAGGGATGATCAAATCCAAAGGTCCCATTGAATTCTGAAAAACCATTGTTATGAAGATCGCGAAGTGAGTCATCTGCACTTTTATACGGCGTTCCATTGCGATCAAAAAAGGGGAAATCATTTTGCGCTTTATGGTACGTAACTCCGCCCCGAACAGTGGATTTTCCCGTGGGGGCCACTATTCTGCCACTACTTTGAAACTCGG
>DYSA01000711.1 GCA_020726425.1 Fibrobacter succinogenes
GGGCGGATCAACCGTATCGATATTTCCGAAATCCCGTAGGGGTAGCCCTTGTGGCCAATGCTGTAGCGCTTATTGATTACAGTCGATGAATCGACTGTCTAATATTGAATTACATCCTCCGGATGGACTCGAATCTGATCCGGTAGGATCAAATTTGTTATTAGCCTCGGATTTTAATCCGTGGAAACATGGTCGGATCAAATAAGCGCTACAGCATTGACCCACAAGGGATACCCCTACAATTCCAATCTGCGGTAACCCTAATTATAAATGACCATCACAAATACTCTGCATTAATCCGTTCGATCAAATCGGGTATTTCACGGAACCGGTTGATCACGAAATCCGCTCCCGCATCATAAAATTTCTGTCGCACCTGCGCCATGCGATCTCCCTGTTCAAGCGGATCGAGCGAATCGAACTGCTCTTTGGTGAGTCCCAGTTCGCTGGAACCTTCGATAATTCCCACAGACCAGCACGCCGCATTGACACCCTCTTCGATATCCGCCACCGTGTCACCGCATTTGATCACCGACATGAGCGGGAACACATTCAGTGTTTCGCAGTTGCGGAAAATCATCCACGGATAGGGACGACCGGCAGGTACTTCGTCCGAAGCGATACAGAAATCAGGTGCGTACCCTTTTGCTTTTGCTTCGGAAAGAACCACTTCCATCATCGCTTTGGTGTAGCCCGTGGTTGATCCGATCTTGAGTCCCTGTTCGCGAAGAGCATTCACTGTTTCCACCACATCGGGGATCGGCGTGGTGAAATTTTTCAGTGTCGCAAAGAGTGCCGGTTCGAAATCGGCATAGAGCGAATCCACATCGGCGTTTGTCGGTTCTGCGCCAAAAGCCGATTTCCAGAGCTGAGCGATTCGGGGCATGTCGCAGATCGCACGAATGTGATCCCATTTCAGTTTTCCCATAGGTTCACGCGCTTCCGCATCGGTGAGCGCAATTCCGCGATTTCCAAATATCTTGAGAAACACTTCGAGGGGAGCAAAACAGCCGTAGTCGATTGTCGTTCCCGCCCAGTCAAAGATGATTGCCTGAATGTTCATTGGTTTTCCTTTCAGTATTTCGATTCAACGATTCAATGATTCAACGATTCAACGAAACTCCCGTTGTATCGTTGCGTCGTTGAGTCGCTGCGTCGTTTTTGCTCGTCACCTGTCTCCGGCTGGTGATGGAATCCCGTGAGTCTCCGGCTCACA
>DYSA01000712.1 GCA_020726425.1 Fibrobacter succinogenes
TACCTTCATGTACTAACACAACCTACAGGAAATCACATGAGGTTCAACTAAGACTCCCCGATTGGTGAGTTACCAGCTCGCAAACGGTTTTTTTCTATGGGTGCGGAAAATTGTAGTTTCTAAAAAGCGTAAAACCGGTTATTCTCGGAATCTACGGCAAACCATGTTAACTAAGGCAGGAATCACGGAGCGGGCGTTTCACTACCAATTGTAGCTAAGTTTTTTTGTAGTAAGTGAATTCCGTTAAGGTTCCGTTTTTATGCATGAATTCCGTTGATATTTTCTGTGGATTATGTATATTGACAGTATCGTTAGCGAGACTCCGGTGCGGTTGAGAGCATAACCGGACGAAGAGAGCTTCAGGTACTCAACAACCTGCTGTTCGGAACCTAACAAATTTAAGGGCAAGCTTTTTCGGCTTGCCCTTTTATCGTTTATAGACACACTCACCTTTTCGATGACTGTTCATATTACGCCGTTTCGCGTGCATCATGTTCCAGAAAACCGATCCATCAGGCCAGCGGACAATCACCACCATGAAATCGTATTTCCCTTCAAATAGTGCGATATAGCGCAACTTTACTGCTCCCCACTCATCCACCAGCTCCCAAATTTCAACCGGTTCAGTCAGCGTCGGCAATACATAGTGCACATATCGTTCACGGGCATCCTGACGCTTCTCTACCATGTGAGGAAGATACTGTTTTCTAATCTCAATCGTTCCTGCCGGCGTTTCAACACTGCGCTGTTCATCGCTCCCTAACAGGTTCCCCCGCAAGAATCAAAAAAGCTTCATGCTCATCGTTCCCGTAGTGGATCTTCTCCAGTTCCGGATGTACCAGTTTCGAAGGATACTGATCAAGATGTTCAAATCCCGCACTATGCCAGTCGTTCACGATCATCTATCCTCTGTTTTGGTAAGGTTATAAATATACCTCATGCATAAAACCTTCGCCTTTTACCATTCCCCGTATTCCCTCCGCACCATCTATTTTCATCTCAACCACTTTCGAAAGCGACTACAAAACTGACGAAGATGGTGGAGAGCATAACATAAAAGATGAAATTATACAGTACAGCGTATAGGTCGAATCGTTGAATTTTGACACGCTGTTGTTATTATGTTGTAGGATAGGTTGTATATATGGAAAAAATTTTTGACTTGGATGCGTCGATTGCAGCAACAATTGAACAATTTACGCCATCGGACT
>DYSA01000713.1 GCA_020726425.1 Fibrobacter succinogenes
TGTCTCTAGCTAGTTTGCCTAACGGTTGGCTTCAGCTGCGGCGCGCCTGGCGCGGCGCTTGCCGTTTTCCATCGTCGCTGATTTCAATTCCGAATGCAAGCGCCGTGACAGGCGCAAAGTCGGCTGCAAGCAATGTTAGGCACTAGTCAACTATTCCTTTCCCCAGCGCGACAAAAGCTCCCTTAGTGCGTCTTTTACTGACTTCGGAAATTTTGTTGCAATTCTGTCGTCCATTATATCGCACACAAGACAAACTTCTTCAGTCGATGCCGATAAATAAATATTTTCAAGCTCATTTACCAATTCTGTCGCACTAAGTCTGTCAAGAGCTTTAACAGCAAAAACCTTTATCAAATCGTCGTACTTCCCTTTTAAAACACCAATCAGCATATTCTTAGACTCAGCACTATTAATTCTACTTAGTGCTCTGATAGCAGAAATTTGAACGTGCGTTTGTTTTAATTTCAGAAACTTCTTTGCAGATTTGAAATTGTCTTCTGTTCCAAAATAGTGGAACAGTTCGAGCGCAACATGTTGATTACAGAAGCTATCAAATTCCTGCTTCCCTCTCTTTGTGTCAGTATTCTTCGGAATTCTGACGGGCTTTTTGTTCAAATGAACAGATAAAAAATCGTTAATCCAGAGTGTGTCATAAGCTTGATTATGAAGAAAATTGAAAATCGCACTCGTAGCCTTTTCGTAGATGCCTGTGTCAACCAACGCCTTTGCCGTGCTATGACGAAATGTTGCGATTGCCATTGCATCTTCAATTTGCGCATCTCCAGAAGTAGGTGTGGAGAGCATCCACTCAGCTTCCTTCCTTGATGACGACTTCAGAATCAGATAGTACTCATCATCTTCTTCAAGGAAATCATTGGTCACAGGATATGACAAACTATGTAGATCCAGCATGTAATATGTTGACAACAGTTTTATCTCATCTCCCGCACTAACACCCGCTCCCGCAACAACTTTCAGAACCTTCAGTTCATTGATATCGTCACTAGCTTTAGCAACAACTACTTTTGCAACCAATTCACTATTGCGTAGCACGTCTTCATGCCATGGTTCGTCCCATGATGAAGCGAAGCCCTGAGAAGCGAAGGCGATTATCAGTACAACATAAAAAGCGATTCGCAAGTTCTTTCTCCTATGTGCCTAACGGTGGCTTCAGCCGCGACGCGCCTGGCGCGGCGCTTGCCTTTCTCCTA
>DYSA01000714.1 GCA_020726425.1 Fibrobacter succinogenes
TTGTGACATCTCTTTTCGATAACAGATTAAAACTCTTTTGAAACTGCTTATCTAGAGCCTGTCCCACAGCAGTTTTTTCATCTTTGCAAGCGGACTCCAGGCAAAAAATAAGTGCTCAAAAATGGTGAAAATCCATCTTTGAGCACAAATACGCATGTTTTATTTTCTTGATCACTACAAAAAGAGCGCATATTGAAAATCAGGCAGAACGAGAAAAACTAAAAGCCGCATAGAAATTCGAGAGTGCTTTGGGGAAGCCATAGGGAGTAGGTGGCTTGATTGCCTTCGCTTCTTTTGTAGATCAGATCGGTACAATTGACCATCTCGTTGAAAATATTCCGGTGAATCGAACCAGCCCCAATGCACTTCCAATTCGTGATATCATTGTCGGTTTGATGCTCACGATTCTTCTCGATGGCAAACGGTTTCATGACATTCGCTTTGTTCAAAATGACCCCGTTGTTGGTGAAGCATTTGGAGTCACCAAACGTATTCCCGGAGATGATTCCGTTCGACGTCTGCTTGAACAAATCGATCAAAAAAAATCCCTGGAATTTTCTACAAAGCCAATAAATATCTCTACGAAAGCCTTCCTGACTACTACATTCTCGATTGGGATAGCACTGTTACGACTCGATATGGCACTCAAGAAGGTGTTGAAGTTGGTTACAATCCAACCAAACATGGCCGTGGAAGCCACCACCCATTAGTCGGAACGATTGCGGGAATTCGGCTCACGATGGATATGGAAATGCGTGCGAAAAATGTCACATCAGCGGATAACTGGATCGCTGTTTTAGAACGACTTATGAAAGAACTACCTGCGAACAAGCGTCCGTGGTTGAATCGTGGAGACATTGGATTTTGTGGTTATAAAATCCTTTCATGGCATGAAATTGCGCGACTTAACTACCTGTTCAAACTGAAACAGACAGCTCGTGTTCGCGAAGCAATTCGGAATGTTGCCGAAGATCAGTGGCAAGGTCACGGAAGTATCAATGCTCTTCAACTTGCCGAATGTCGTCTGAAACTCGCAGGATGGACGAGTGAACGGCGAGTTGTACTAGGCAGACGGTTAGTTTCGACGAAATCGGCTGAAGAAACAGGAACACTTTTCGGTGAATCAAAGTATATGTATTATGCGTATGTGACTGATTTCCGTTACGGGCGTATTTCCGACTTATGGAAAGGTGACAAATCACCTGTTTTGA
>DYSA01000120.1:0-4045 GCA_020726425.1 Fibrobacter succinogenes
TCTCGGGTACCGGGGGAAAAGTCTCAGGAAAACAATCCCCGCAGGACGCGTACTCGTGATTCTACTTCGGATACTCCAAAGGAATCGTCATGGAGAGCGTATCAGTCAGTTTGAAAATCGCCGGCTGATATTTCGGAATCCCCGTAGGCTTGTATCCCGCCGAAAATCCATACCCTTCGATAGGCCCCGGTGGCGTCCATTTCATGGTGAGCTTTCCATTTTTATCTTTATCGTGAATCACCTGAACCGCATATTCATTCACCGGAGGAAATATTTTCCAGTTTGAACGAAGTCGATTTCATATCTGCGGTGATTGGAATCGCTTTGGTGGGCGCTTTCAGTTTCACCCAAGTGGATTTGCTGTAGAGAAAGAGAATCACATTTCTACCGAGTTCTGGACGAATTCCGGTGACCGAGACGGAAAGATCCGCACCAAAACAGATCCCGGAAAGGAGAAAAATAGAGAGATATTTCAGCATAGAGAATCCTTTCATTTTGAAAAACATTGTAGAGATGCCCCTGCCTCAGCATTTTGTGCAAAAACAGGATGGCCACATCGATATTTTGTGTAGGGGCACGGTGAGCCGTGCACAATTTAACCATAAAATCAATAATTTAATTTATGTATCGTCAAGGACACGGCACGCCGTGTCCCTACCAAAATTTGGTTTTCAATAACCAATACTTACCCAACCTCACAGGGCCGTCCCTGCGAAATCACTGTTCGTCGAGATCGCCGATCTCTTCGATGGTGATCATGCCAAACCGAAACCGCAACCGTTCGAGCCAGATATAGAGAACCGGCACGATAAGCAAAACGATCACGGTAGAGAAGAGAATCCCGAATCCAAGACTCACCGCCATAGGAATCAAGAATTTCGCCTGCATACTCTTTTCAAAGATCATGGGCATAAGTCCGAAAAACGTGGTCAGCGAGGTGAGCATGATCGGTCTGAACCGTCTCATTCCCGCTCGAATCAGTGAATCATAGACGGTCATGCCGGAAGCGCGATATTTGTTCACCGCATCGACCAGAACCAGCGAATCATTCACCACCACTCCGGAGAGGGCGATGATTCCCATGATACTCATAATCCCGAGATTAAGTCCCAGAAGAATATGTCCCACAAAGGCACCAACAATCCCAAACGGAATGGCGGTCATCACGATAAAAGGTTGATAATAGCTTTTAAACGGAATCGCCAAGAGAGTGAAAATAATCAGCAGAGCGAGAAGGAAGTTTGGCCCCAACGATTTGTTGGTATCTTTCATACTCTCCTGTTGACCGCCGTAGCTATACTGAATCCCAGGGAATTTCGCTTTCATCTCTTCGAAAATAGCCGTTTCCCGTTCGATCGGTGCCTTGCCCTGTTTCGCTCGCATTTTGTCGCGAACCTTTTCACCGGGAGCAACTTTTCCTTCGAGAAGAGCGATCATGCGACTTCCGGAGATCGACCCCGGAACCAGATCGGCGGAGACATTCACCTGACGAACACCCTCTTCGCGACTGATCGCCGTGGGCGCAGTTCCCCGTTTCATCTCTGCCACCGAAGAGAGCGGAACCATAGTTCCCTGCTTGGTAGGAACCAACATCTGTTCGAGATCGTATTCTGAAGATCGCTGTTCCTGTGGAAGGCGAACGGTCACTTTCATCTCGTTGCGACCGCGCTGCTGTTTCACCGCGTCAATCCCATAAAAGGAACTTCGCAAGGTCGAAGCGATATCGGTAGAAGTTATCCCCAACGCTGAAGCTCCCGGGCGAAGAGCAAAGTCGAGCTGTGGTTTTCCGCCGGTGAAACTGTTTTCCACGTCCGTGAGATCGCCGATTCCGCGGAACTTGTCAGCCAGCCAAATCGAAGCTTCACCGAGCATGGCAATATTGCTGTGACTGAGTTTCACATCAATATCTTTTCCTCCGCTCGGCCCACCCATAGATCCAATGGTAAAGGATTCCAATCCTGAAATGGGGGGGAGATTCTTTTTCCATCGCTCAGAAAACTCAGAAGAGCCAAACTTGCGATTGTCCGAAGGCCCGAGATCAAGCTGAACCGACAAGAGATGGGAACCACTTCCGCCACTCGATGCCATAGGACTGGGACCACTTCCATTTTCGCCGATTCGAGTGAACGATCCGAGATAGGTCGATTCGCCGTGCATCTCTTTCACCGTTTTTTCAGCCGCATCGAGAATGATTTTCGCAACCTCTTCGGTCCGTTCAATGGGAACGCCAAAGGGAAGTCTCGCCGAAGCAGTCACTACATCGCCATCAACCTTGGGGAAAAACTGGAATTTCAAAATCCCCGCCGGAACCGTAGCAATGACGATGATCAGCAGTGCAAAAGCTCCCGCCATGGCGTAATAGCGGTGGCGCAGAAGCGTTTTCAAGGCGGGCTGATATTTTGTTTCAATGAACGTTTTCAGTTTCGCGTTGCAGAACTCCTGCATTTTGTCGATCTTCGATCCGATCCATCCCGCTTTTTTCGGAATACCTCCGTGCCCAAGGTGAGCCGGAAGAACATAAAACGATTCGATCATAGAGAACAGAAGAACGAGAATCACCACCACGGGAATAAAGAAGAACACTTTCCCCATAATCCCGGGAATCATCATGAGCGGAGAGAATGCCGCCACCGTGGTAAGCACGGAGAATGTCACCGGAACCGCCATCTCCTTGGCACCTTCGATGGCCGCCTGAAGTGGAGGAACTCCCTTGTTCATTTTGTGATAGACATTTTCTGCCACCACGATCGCATCATCAACCACCATCCCGAGCACAATGATCAGAGCAAACAGCGTGATCATATTGATCGAAGCTCCCATAGCCGGCATAAGAAGAAACGCTCCGAGGAACGACGTCGGAATTCCCAGCGCCACCCAGAACGCAATGCGTCTCTGAAGGAACATTGCCAGAACAATAAGCACGAGAATCAACCCCGACCGGGCGTTGCGAAGAAGTAGATCCATTCGCTGTTCGAGCAGACTTGAGTAGTCGTCCCAGATATTGAAACTGATCGATTGAGGATATTCCCCCTTGTGCTCTTTCAGATATTTTTTCACCGCTGCCGCCACTTTGAGCGGCGTTTCAGCTCCCACGCGGTAGGCAGTCACCATCACCGCCGGTTTCCCGTTGAATCGATATGCAAGATCCTGATCGGCATAATCATCGGTGACCTTTGCGATATCGCCGAGACGCACTTCTGCACCGGCGGCAGTTCCGCGGATCACGATATCTTCAAACTCGCCGCCGGTCAGTTTTCTATCCGCCACGCGAACGAGAACGGTTCCGCTTTTGGTCTCCACTGATCCGCCGGGAAGTTCCACCGAATAAGCCTTGATCTGCTGAGCCACTTGGCCCAGCGTGATTCCATAAGACTCCAGAGTTTCACGGGAAATCTCCACGCGAATCTCTAGATTTTTCACCCCACTCACTTCGACCTGAGAGATATTCTTATCCCGCAGAAAATCGGCGCGAACTTTCTCCGCCACACCGTGAAGTACCGCGTGAGGTTCATCGCCAGAGATCGCAAGACTTACCACAGAGATCGATGGAGTGAGCAGTGCCACGGTCGGCTTTTCCATATCCACGGGGAACGTCGTTATGCGGTCAACACTGTTCTTAATATCTGACAATACTTTATCGGGATTCACGCCGAGGTTCATTTCCACAATCACCGAACCCATGCCTTCGCTGGCGGTGGAGGAAACTTTTTTCACCCCATCGGCACTGCGAACCGCTTCTTCCACAGCGAGAAGAATCCCCTGTTCCACTTCCGTAGGACTCGCTCCGGGATAGACGCAGGTTACCGCCACCATGTCCAGATCAAAGGCAGGGAATACTTCCTGTTTGATATTGAGTCCCGCAAACAATCCCCCAATGAGAATGATAAACATCATCAGGTTGGACGCCACGGGGTTATTGGCCATCCACGCGATAGCTCCCTTTTGTTTGTTCAGTGCCACGTCGCTCATTTGCTGCCACCTGTGGAATCAGTTTTGTCGGATTTTTTCACCGCACTCACAGGAACCACTTTCATGCCGTTCACCG
>DYSA01000120.1:4145-7078 GCA_020726425.1 Fibrobacter succinogenes
GCTCCCATAAGCGAAACCACTTCGCCGGTCTGTTCAATCGCTGTTTTCTGATCGATAATCTGGCGAACGATCACTATTGATCCCACTTTCGCACCGTCGATTCCCGGGATTTCAATCTGAGAAAGATCGCCCACGGGAAGCGACAGTTCTGCGCGAAGATCACCGGATTCAACGAGATCAAGCAGGCGAGACTGAGTTGCCACAACCTGACCAACCGCAGAGTACCGCCCCGTGATCACCGCATCGAAGGGCGCGCGAATCTGTGTCCGCGAAAGATCCAGTTTTGCTTTATCAAGGGCGGCTTGAGCTGACTGTAGGTTGAGTCGAGCCACCTCTTTTTGCCGTTTGCGAAGAACTAAATCATTGGCATCACCGGAGTCGCCAAGAGTTTCCCACTCTTTCGAAGCGAGTTCGCCGCGAGCGGTTTCGCGGTCGATTTCAAGGCGAGCGCTTTCAACCTGAACCTGACGCTGTTGCACGATCAGTTTGTAATCGCGATCATCCAGTTTGATTAACACTTCGCCCTTGGCAACGCGGCCACCGTTTTCCGCTTTTGGCGAAATCCACGACACACTTCCCATGATCTCCGGAGTGAGCGTAAGCGACTGTGATGCTTCGATGTTCGCGGTAGCTGAAATCTGCGCCTGCTGTGAAGCCGGCATAATTTCTACCGTGCGAATTGCCGTTTCAGGAGCTTTCACTTTCTCCGTCAGTTGCTTGCGATTCACGCGGATCATTACAACCGCTAAAAGAAGTGCAATTATCAGTATGCCCACGGCAAAAATTTTCTGCTTTTTCATCTTAATTTCCTTTCAGATTTGATTGAACCGATCCGCCGGAAGCGGAGATTGTGTTGAGTCGAGCTGAGATCAAATTTCGTTTGCTCTGCAAGAGAGTAATTTCCGTTCGCTGCAGTGAACTCACCGCGTTAAGCACTTCGAGATACTCCACCAATCCATTCCGATACTGGCGAAGCGATTCTTCATACACCGCTTTCGAAGCGTCGTACTGAATTGTATATGATTCACACTGAATGCGATAGGATTCCTCTTCGGCAATGGCGTTGTCCAGTTCTGCCTGAGCATCCACACGGTTCTGATCCAGCGCTGCCGAAGCGGCATAGTAACCCGCTCGCCCTTCGCGATACCCCGCCGCAGTCGCTCCGCCAGTGAACAGAGGAACCTGCACCGAAGCGCCAACGCTCCACATTTTTTCCCACTCCGCCGTTCCCGGATCAGCGTAGTCATAGCCCGCACTTCCGGTGATCGCCACCGTGGGAAGTGTGGTCAGTTTCGCTTTTGAAAACGCCGCTTTCGCCGATTTTTCGCGATACTCCGCCGCCGCAATGTCCGGGCGATTCTCTACGGAAAATCCTTGAGCGGGAGCAAGTTCCGGAAGTGAATCGGGGATCATCGGTTCGATCTGATCCACCGAAAGCGAAGTGGTCGCCGCAAGTTGATTCACAATTGATTGATACTGAAGTTTCGCCGGTGCAAGCGAAGCCGATGCGGTGGCGGCTTGCTGTTTCTGCTGAAGAAACGCCAGTCCCGTCCGTTCGCCCCGTTCATAGCGAAGTTTCACCAATTCGAGAAGTTGGTCAGAACTCTTTTTCTGTTCTTCCAAAATGTGGATTTGCGTTTTTGCAAACGAAGCATCAAGGGCGAGCTTGGTGATTTTAATTGACTGTGCCAGTTCAATTTGACGGTGCTCTTCCTCTTTGGATTTCGCTAAAAAGTTGGCAGATCGATATGCCTGAGCCTCTTTCCCCAGCGAAGAAACCACATAGCGCGCATCGAGAGACACGGCGCCGGTGCTCATATAGTCCGCTTTTGTGGGAATTGTGGAGCCATTCAGATCACTGCGCCCCACACGACCATTGCCATAAATCGAAGGAAGTACTTGCGAACGATAGAGTTTCGCCTGTTCTTCGGTCTGGTTCAGCCGTTCTTTCGAAGCGACCACCGATTTATTCTGTTTCAAACCAATTTCCACCAGCGAATCGATTCCGCTGTCCCCAAACTGATTCCACCAGTTTGACTCCGCCGAAGCAGAACCAGCCAGTACAGCACAATAGAGAATCCATCTGTTATTCATTTTTAAGTCCCTGCCATATTAGAGATACAACTTCATCGAGATATGCTACGGGAACCGTGGGCGACAGATCATTGCGATCCTGAAAAAGAGAGCCCAAAGTTTCCAACTGTAAGGTTCCGAGAATGGTCATCGCCGCCAACCGGAAATCAGTTTTGCGGATCAGTCCTTGAGTATAACAGCGTTCGAGCCAAGAAGCAAGAACTCCCGTCGCGATTATCGGAAGTGGAATTTCTTCGTCGCACATCAGTTCACTAAAAGAGATATCCGAAGTGTGAATTACCCGAAGCACGGGAACAACTTCCGCCAAAAATGATGCAATCTCACTAGCCACTTCGCGCAGTTGCACCGTGAACGGACGATCATCCGGGCCCGATTCGACTGCTTTTTGCCAAGGAATTTCGCGGGGAGGTTTGATAGAAAGAAGCATGAGATTTCGTTTTGTGCCGAATCGTTTGAATATCGCCGGCGTGGAAAGATTCAGTTCTGCCGCGATCAGATCCACCGAAGCACCGGATCCGTTAGCGAGAAATATCCGCCTCGCCGTGGAAAGAATCTGTTCATCGCTCACCCGTTGTGGCCGCATTGTTCCTCCAAGAGTTAGTTAGTGACTAGTCACTAACTAAATATACAACGGGAAATGTACACATCAATAGTCGTATTTAATTTCTTGAGAAAATCGATGTTTGTGGGAGTATTGAAGAACCACAGAACGTGGGTATAACAAAGGCGATCCAATCGGATCGCCTCGGTAAATGAACTCGGTTAACTATTCCCACCGCGTAGCGCAATGCTGTAGCGCTTATTGATTACAGTCGATGAATCGACTGTCTAATATTGAA
>DYSA01000715.1 GCA_020726425.1 Fibrobacter succinogenes
TGCAAAAAATGACAAGGGAAGTAAAATCGATTTCATACAAGCCTCCGAATTAACTTTTTTTTAATTTCACTCAAATCTACACCGTTTTGAGAGAACATGCCCAAGAATATTTAAATATTCACAGGAAATTGTGACATTTTTGATTTTTCAAACAGGAATTTATTCAAATATGCAAACGCCTATTACTCTAATGTACGATTCAACAAGTACCGAATCTCCCCCACTTTTGTCAGGGGAATAATTGTTTCGAAATAGAACTGAGCGACCATTTCTGGATTTATCTGCTTGCGAATCAAAGGATTTGAGATTGCCTGTATCGATGCACATTTTTCGCGAATCCGCACGATGATCCGATCTTCCACTTCTTGACGCGTCAAGAGTTTCATCAAAGCTTCAGAGTCATTTGCGCGAATTAATTCTGAATATTGCACAGGATTTCCACGGAATTTGGCTTCCGCCACATAGAATGATCCGAAATGAATCCGCCGAGCAATCGCCTGAAGTGCCGCAATATCTGATTCCGCTGTGGTGCCGTACTCGCCATCATCACCGGTCACGATAGAATCCAAAAGAGTTGTGTACGCTGTGCGAATGTCCGCTGTCAAGTTGATCACATTGAAATCCGCAATCGCTAATCCCTTGTCGCGACCACTCGCCATCCCTTCGGCAGGAACCGGCAGGTCTGTATAAAATGGACGTTCTTCCGCAATTACATACCGACCAAGCATGGCGTGAGTCGATTCATGGAACCGCATCATGTGATCCAAGAGCGTTGGTTCTGTGCCACCGAGCGGGAATCGATTCGGTTCATACACGGCGAAATTTCTCCCCAACTGAACACGATCAATCAATCGAAAAATAATGGTCTCTTCAAGCGACTCTAGCCGAGTGGCAATTTCAGAAAGATCAAAGCTGTGCATTTTCTCGCCCCTATAAATCTATTTTATCGTTTCACCGGCAGAATATATAACTCTCACACGCCACCGGAAAGGCTCTCAAATGGATAACTCAAATCATTTTTCCCTGAATATTCCCCTTGTAGAAGGCAGATTCATCCGTCGTTCCAATCGGTTTGTTGTGTACGTTGAAATCAACGGTGAAGAGTACGGAGCTTCACTGCCCAATCCGGGAAAGATGCAAGAGCTCCTGTTCCCCAAAACCACGCTCCTTCTTACACCTATGGATATGGATCGGGTGAAATA
>DYSA01000121.1:0-4919 GCA_020726425.1 Fibrobacter succinogenes
TATGGTTGGTACTCGTTTCACGTCAGAAGCGGTTGTACAACTATTCAAACATCTAAAGGTAACCGTTGTTTTTCGCAGGGAACGGGCCAATGTGCCCACCTTGCCTTTGGGTATAATCACCATCGTGACTATTTCAGCGGTCGCCACCGACAGCAACTATTTAATTCTTGCACAGCCTCAGAATCCACTGAACGAGATTTGATTCGTTCTTGCCGTGGCGGGGGTATGCGGTTTTTATCGCTACGACTGGTTTTTATAGGAAGTGTGCAAAAGAGTGATACAATTTCGTTGGGTTTCCCGAAAAACTATGGCGTTTATCTTTTTAGAATGATACTATCTCGCACATGATTGAATCAAAAAGATTAAACTGATTGGATGTAGCTATGTTTGAGTTTTTTAAAAAACTGTTTGGTATTGAAACGCCAAAAAAGCCGGTACGAAAATCATCATCAGTAAAACATACGGGCCGTGTAGCAATTATTTCCGCTGAATACAAAGAAGATAGTCCCCTTCGCACCATGGAAACCGTTACGGTTCTTCCCCTCTGGTACATGAACAACTGCAGTTTTGAGCACGTTCAGTTTGCTTATCCTTCCGATGATCTCGTTGCACCGGTGATCAGCGAAGATGATCGTAAGGCCCTCAAGAAATATGTGCAAGATGTGTGTCCCGAACCGGATAGCTCAATAGCGATCTATCAAAAATTGAATGATCCATACTCCAGTGTTAAAGAGATCTCTGCCCTTGTATCATCAGATCCAATGCTCGCCGCACAGATTTTAAAACTGGTAAACTCTGCCGCTTTTGGGATTGATAAAGAGGTAACTTCGGTGGGGCGTGCTGTAACTCTTCTGGGATTTCAAAACGTAAAATCATTAGTGTTGAACCATTCTATCCGCCACGGGATTTCCAAGGTTGAATCAGAACTCTCGCTTCGCATACGGGAACACTCGTCAATGTGTTCTGCAATCGGGTATCATTTGGCGCAAAAAACTCCCGGCGTTGATCGTTTCACCGTTTCTACAATGTCACTTCTTCACGACATGGGAAAGTTCTTGCTTCCTATGATTGGCGAAAAAGGCAAAGGACTTCGCCTGTCGATTGCGGTTCCCGATATGATTGTCGAAGCACTGGTCGCTTCGATTTTTGCGGATCTGTGGCACTTGCCTTCCACGATTATTTCATCGTTGGAATATGCGCACCACCCGCATTTCTATTCGCTGCTTGATGTTCCTTCGGATATAAGAAAACAGGTGACCCTTCTTTCCATGTCGAATCTCCTTGCCAATGCAATGGGATATCCCGATGGAGATCAGTTGTATCCAATCAAAAAAGAGTTTCTCAATGAAATACGCAAAGAGGATTCTCCGGAGCGGTGGATTGACAGTGCAATGGCAACACAGATTGAACATTTTCGCGGCGTCTTAAAGTAATTTATAGATGATGATTTCGAAATTTCATTTTCTGAAAACAGCGTTACGTGTCAGAATATGATCAAATCATTGTTTCTACAGCATCTGGAAACCTATGATCTGGACATTTTCTGACTTTTTTCTTTTAAATTGTCTTTTTCGGGCAAAATACCATGAGCGTATACTACATTTACAATAGTGCGGCATCTAATGGAGCAGCAGGAAATTAAAAAGCATAAGGAGCAGCCATGAGTGGTGTTGATGAAAAAATCGAATCTGCAGAAAACAACGGGAACGAAGTAGCTCTTAAAGAGTTGGTTCCTACAAACGAAATTGAACGTCTTCTTGTTCAACTTCATGCAGGTGAACTTCAGAGCGAAGAGTTTCTTGCGGCACTCTTTAACTCGCCTATGTTCGTGTTAACTACCGACGATCAGATTGACAAAACAAACAACAAGTTGAAAGACAATCCAAAGTTTTTCACCCTTTTTGGAGATAAAAAACAACCCTATCTCGCACTTTTCAGTGACAATATTCGCACTCGTCCAATTCAGGAAAAAGATGACAAATTCAATGTTGTTATCCAGATTCCCGTAGGCGATATGCTTGCTCAGTCTCCAGGGATTGGTTTGATCGTGAATCCGTTCTGGGACAAACACGCTCGCTGGGAACCTGAACAGATCGGTGTATTTGGCAATCTCATGCGTCGTGAACAGGGCGGTCTTTGGGTGAGAATTCCGGAAGATGAACTCATGACGGTTCAGACAAATACCGGTTTTCCTTTGAAAATTGCAAAAGAACAGTTCCGTGCGCAGATCCTTCCGGAACATATCAAACAGTACAACGACAAACCTGATGAACTCTATGCGACAATCATGAGCGCAGTGAATGATGGATTCAGCAAAGATGTCGTTGCTGCGGCTCACCGTCTGTATGAAATCGATCCGATCAAAGAGCGTTCAACCACTGCGTTGAGCATGGTTCTTATTCAGAGTGGTGGCCTTGATGAAGCGGAAAAACTCCTTCACGAATATCTCGTCGACCACCGTTCGCCGGTGATCCTTGCGAATATGGCAAAACTCAACGAAGTTCGCGGCGATCTTGAAAAACGCACCGCGTTCCTCGAAGAATCACTGCAGATTGACCCGAACATGGCCAATGTTCTCGAGTGGTACTGCATGGTGATTGATCAGGAAAAAGGCGGCCACGCTGCTGTTATCGAAGCACTGGACAATCTCGAAGGCATTGCGGGAAGTTGGAGACCAGCGCTTCTTCTTGGTCGCGCAAAACTGTTTGATGGTAAAGTCGATGAAGCGATTGAACACTACACCGACGCTCTCGAAGTTGATGGTCGTTCTTCGGATGCGCTCGTATTTGCAACTGCAGAACTGGGCAAGTCGGGTAATCCTGAAAAAGTAATTAGCTTCGGTATTCAGATGTACGATATTCGCAAAGATGATCCTCGCGCGGGCTTGAATATTCTTCAGGCTTGTGTGGTTACCCAGAACAAAGAAGCGGGATTGAAACTTGCCGAAGAGATGGCACAGATTCCTCATGAAGAGCTTCAGGCTGCGGTTTCTCAGTTCAAAGCGGAATTGGAAAAGATTGAAGCGTAACTTTGCTTCATAATGTTTCATTTATTTGAGGGTGCTTCGATTTTGGAAGCGCCCTTTTACATAAGATCTCATAGGGAAAGAACTATAAAGCAAAAGGGAACCGCGATTGCAGTTCCCTTTGTACTTGAATCTCTTGAGCCGTTCAGCCTAGAATCCTACAGATGTCTCTGTTTCATCGTTTCATAGAGTGTAATTCCTGCAGCTACTGAAACATTGAGCGATTCTACTCCCTGTTTCATCGGGATAGCACAGAGGGAGTGACACTGTTTTTTCAGATACGGTGGAATACCGTGAGACTCTCCGCCGGTGATAATAACCGTTGGTCCGGTGAGATTTGCTTCTTCAAGCTTTCCATCGCCATAGCCGTCAATTCCGATCACCGTAAATCCACTGAGCTTGAGTTGTTCAACCGTTGCTTCGAGGCGAGCTGGTTTGATCAATGTCATCTGTTCTATCATACCGGCTGATGTTTTGGCAACGGTTCCGTTCAGAGGAACGGTTCCTTTGCGTTCCAGAAGAATCGCATCGACACCAAACGCACAGGCAGAACGGATAATCGCACCGAGATTGCCCGGATCTTCCAGTGCTGCCGGGATCAGAATCAGCGGATTGTCGAGCACTTCGAGCATTTCCCAGAGATCTTTTTCGTCGTTGTACGCGCGAACTGTTTTGAACGCCAACACGCCTTGGTGGTTTCCCTGTGAAGACATCTTGTCGATTTTCTCTTCAGGAATATTTGCGTAGTTGATTTTGCTTGATTTGCACGTTTTCATCAGTTCAAAGAGTGGCCCGCGTTTCTCTTTGTCCGTGAAATAGACCTTGTCAATACTCTGAGGATTGTTCTTGATCAGCTCTTCAACAGCGTGAATCCCGAAAATGACGTAGTGTTCATTCTTTTCAGCCATAACCTATTTTCCTTTCATTAATGGTGTAAATATACCTTCAGGGTGATTCGGTTCGTCCGGTTCGGAATAAATTTGATTGATAAGCAGCAACTTCGGGCTCATTTTAGAACTCTGCGAAAATCGGTAGATCACCGATCTGAACGGACATTCATGGCTTCAATGCATTTGACATCTCTTCCTGAATGGAAAAGCGCGAGGAGCGTCGTTCTCTATAGCGCTGTCGGTTCTGAACTTTCAACGGAACTGATCATTCAGAATGCCGTTGATTCGGGCAAAGAGGTGTACCTTCCGGTGACACTGGATGACAGTGGGATGATGACTCTTGGGAAATACGGAAGTTCGCTCACCGAGGGAAGATTCGGTATTTTTGAGCCGGCACCACTGACCGATATTCCGGAAATCGACCTAATTGTGGTTCCCGCTGTGGCGTTCGATCGAAACGGACATCGACTGGGACAGGGAAAAGGGTACTATGATCGGTTCCTTGCAAGAATAGCAGCACTTTCTATTGGGTTTGGCTACGCATCGCAACTTGCCGATACGATTCCCACAGAACCGCACGATCATTCGCTCGACATCGTTGTTACCGATCAGGAGGTGATTCGATGTGGTGGTTGATCGTTGCAATTCCTGCTATGATTCTGGTTTTACTGTTGATCTGGCCCCACCAGATCGGTATTCGTTGGAGAGGAGATGTGTACTTTGTTTTCTGGCGGGCATTTCCGATTCTGGTGACGCGTCGCAATGGAAAATTGATTATTAAACTTTTCGGAAAGCGCATTCGCCGTCGAAAAGTTTCGCCTGTGAAGAGTCACCATTCAGACGAGCCATTGGAAGCAAAGCCAAATTCGCCAGTTCGATCAGAGAAAAATGTTCTTCCAAAGCACCGTGTGAATCAACGGAAAGAACAAGAGAACCAAACGGAAGAGCTAGCCGTCAGTTCCGATGAGCAAGCCGTCAGTTCCGATGAGCAAGCCGTCAGTTCC
>DYSA01000121.1:5019-7055 GCA_020726425.1 Fibrobacter succinogenes
CTTCGGATGAAAAAGCCGTCTCTTCGGATGAAAAAGCCGTCTCTTCGGATGAAAAAGCCGTCTCTTCGGATGAAAAGTTTGAAAAAAGCGCTGAGCCAACCTCTGATAAAACAGAAATTTCAGATCAAAAGAGCGGTGCCGATTTTTCTGGCACCAGTACATCGGAAAAAAAGAGCTCCTCAAAATCGGCAACTAATCAAATTCGTCAATTCTATAATCGCATAAAAACGGTTTGGAGTCGTGAAAAATCGTTTATTCTGAGCAATACTAAATGGATGGGGCGTTTCATTGGTTTCACATGGAAACTTCTAAAACCAATCTCATTTCAGGTAGAAATGTCCGGTGGTTTTGAAGATCCTTCAGAAACAGGAATGCTCTATGGATTGACCGAATCGATCTCTAGTGATGCTCGTGCCAGTACAAAATCATATATCGATTTCACACCGTATTTTGCAGGTCAGCAACATTTTAAATCGCGTGGGTCTCTGTTCTGGAGAGCTTCGGTCGGTGGTATACTTCTGTGGCTACTCCTTTCTCTGATCACCTATCCTTGGATCGGTGCATTTTTTTGCTGGCGACGCAATCGGCGGAAAAAGGAGCAACAGAATCCTCGGTAATTGAAATTATTCTCCGTTGACTTTCTCCCCAAAACGGTGGTATTCTAGTTGATATTGACAAATGAGGAGGTCCTATGAACAACCATGAGCAGAGTTTATCCACTGAAGAACTTCTCCAACTCTGTAATCGTGAAGAGAGTTTCCGTTCTACGCTCGTGTCACTCTTGGAATCGAGTTCGATCGAAGAGTTTGATGCAATCGTTGAAAGTGCTCAGTCACAGATGAGCAGTAGTCTTATTCCATTTATGAATGATCTTCGTGAAATATATATGAACAATCCACTTCGTATTGTGGTTATTAATCTACTCGAAGAGCGGTTGAATCAGTCTCAAGTTCGCGGGTTGAGTTTTCTCTTAACCACTCATGTTGAACAGGTTCAGAGAGTGGATCTCCTTCGCAATCGCATGTACCAAACGGCTCGCGAAACCATCGAAAATCACGTTCCTATCTTTGACGAACTATCGCGATTTCTTGCAACTCTTTCTAGTGATAGTGAGTGGGAGAGTGAATCATGCCCTGCGTTAAATGACGAGTTCTACGAAGAACTCAAAGAAGCCGTGATGACGGACAGTCGTATTACAGGCAAATTTCTTGAACAGGTCTGCCGAAGTGATGAGTTTCGCAAATCGATAGTCGACTCACTTGATTCCTATCCTGAGGTGGTGCAAGTTTTGTGGAAAATGGCAGATAGTCTCGTTCAATCTCAGCGGTATATCGCGGAAATAGAAATCGAAGATCTTCTTCACGATATCGAAGAACATCCTTCGGATGAGGAAGAATAGCTGATCATTCGCACATCATCATCTCGCTTTTCTCCTTTCTCTTAAAATCAATATCAGCACGGCTCGCTGTTCGGCTACCAGCGGCATACTTCTCACCAAACATTTCTCATCTGTTTTAATGAATGATCAAAACTATTTTACGACCATTCACCGGGAAACAGAGGAGTTATCGTGTTTGGAAATGATACAAGATCCATGTATGCTGCTTTTGAAGATGCACAGCGAATCGCCTTTGGTCCTTTACTCTATCAAGCAATATTTTCACTTCGCGAACAGGGGATTCTTTCCCTTTTGAATAGCGCGAATGCTCCACTGACAGAAAAAGAGATTTCCGATCAGAGTGGTTTAGATTTTTACCGGACTCGAATTCTCGTCGAAGCAGGCGTGGCTGCGCAGGTTATTTCTCGGGTTGATTCTGGGTATACAATTTCTAAAAGTGGCTATCTCCTTTTAAATGATGAAATGACTCGCCGCAATTTTGATTTTGTCCAAGATGTTTGTTATGAAGGCGCATTTCGTTTGGATGAATCGATTCGCACAGGAAAACCGGAAGGGTTGCAGGTCTTTGGCGATTGGGAAACAATCTATGCAGGACTTTCTCAACTTCCCGAGCAAACTCAGAAAAGTTGGTTCGCCT
>DYSA01000716.1 GCA_020726425.1 Fibrobacter succinogenes
TACTTACTGTCAATAGTTGCCGCTGCGGTTATTGGCCCAATGAATCCGATTGATCCATAATTTGCAATCGATGAACCATTGATCTGGTAGCCTGCGGTGAAGTTTGCAGGATCGTCATTCGTCTCTTTTGCTGCCCAGTCAAGAAGTTTTGTGAGAGCGGTTTTCGCTGTTGCTGACTGATTGTGTTGTACCGCCATAGCCATACGCCATGGGTAGCGACAGCCGTTCCACGAAAATGATTCTGCATTTTCTTCACCCGTGCCACCACCATCTGCATCTGCGTAGGCAGGGATTCCGGTTGAAAAGTCAGGAACAAGTCCCGTGGAAGCACCCGGTTTTCCCGAACCGGTAAGATCGGTTACACAACTGTTTACCGCTTTTTCTGCGGTGTCCCAGAATGAATCTCCCGTTGCCGCTTTAAACGCGCGAAGGTGATCGATCATCCAGTCCGAAGAACGGGTGTCTTCGTCACTATCTGCCCAGTCTCCGAGAGTTGAACGACCGGTACTGGGACTAAAAATTGAACCTTCGAAGGAGTTAATCATTCCGAGTGCTTCTTGAAGATAGGTTTGTGATCCTCCTGCCGGTGTTCCGCTCCACTGTTTATCAGCAAGAAGAAGTGCGTAGGCCATATCGAGATCGCCATCGGTGGCACAGTTTGTTCCGCTTGGAGCGGACAGGGAGGAACCATTTTTATAGACGATCCACGACATCAGTTTTGAATTTATCGTCGACGGGAATCGACGGCGAAGCGCATCCATTCCGTCGAAGATCGCTTTTGCTTCAGGATCGTATCCCGCCATAAGAACGGTGGTGATCATTGCATATCCGTGCTGTTCCGAGCAGGTCGCATCTTTGCTCGTCGCGGGATTTCCTTTGGCATACATATAATATTCGTTGGGAGCGCTGGGGTTCGTGCGAAGGTATGCGGATTTGTATGCATCGTAGGCTGATTTGATAGACTGATCCATTGATGATTGACTTACGCCGGGCTTAATACAACCGGGGAATGACTTCTGTTGAGGGAATGGCAGTTTTTCACCTGCGCCCATAGTGGTTCCGGTAAAGACTGTAGGCCCTAGAATGAGAGGGAACAGTTTTGACATTTTCTTCATAATAACTCCTTAGAAAGTATCTGTTTGAACGACAATCTAAGGACAATTGTTATTCTTTTCATAAAATTCTGATTTATTAG
>DYSA01000122.1:0-5488 GCA_020726425.1 Fibrobacter succinogenes
TGAACAGGGCACTTTTGAAGCTGAACAGGGCACTTTTGAAGATGAACAGGGCACTTTTGAAGATGAACAGGGCACTTTTGAAGATGAATGGGGCACTTTTGAAGATGAATGGGGCACTTTTGAAGATGAAAGGGGTGCTTTTGACATTTCGTAATCTCAAAGAACTATTTTTGATTCAGTTTTGGGGTGTGAATAGTCGCACCCCTTCTTTTATATGAGGAATCCCATGAACTTGACAGTCGATATAAAACTGAAATTGCACGCCGCCTGCCTTGAATACGTCACCGCTCGACTGGCACTGGAGCAGCGCGGCCTTGCGGAAGCTTTTGAAACGGGCAATGCAGACACGAAGAGTTCCGCCGGAGATAAATATGAGACAGGGCGAGCAATGGCTCACTTGGATCAGGAAAAGTTCGCTCGCATGATCGCCGAAACTTCGGAACTGCGCGAACGGCTGATGAAAATTGATCCGAAGCGCGTGTGTGACACCGTGGTTCCCGGTGCTGCGGTGATAACAAATCGCGGGGCGTTTTACTGTGCAATCTCCGCCGATGATATTGAGATCGACGATGAAGAGTTCTGCACAATCTCTCTGGCGAGTCCACTGGGACAGGCGTTATCGGGAAAAGGAGCCGGTGAATCGGTACAATTTCGAAATCAAATCTACGTTTTAACGACAATTTTGTAATCGGCAAAGGTGGAGATTTAAATCATTCAAATCGCATTCATTCATTTTATCTTTACTCGGCAGAACCTATTTTGCTCCGCTTGAGCAAAAAATGAGTGAGGTTCCCCATGAGTATACGCTATATCCGCCCCCGTGAAGTTCTTCTGTATCGACCGGCTGATCCCGCGCTTGTGGCTCAACTCTCTCAAGAACTTACCATTACTGAGACGCTTGCCCGCATCCTCGTGGGCCGTGAACTCACGGGATTCGATCAATGTCGATCCTATTTCAATCCGGCACTGAACGAACTTCACGATCCATTTCTCTTTCTTCCTATGGAAAAGGCAGTTAAGCGAATTATCCGGGCCATTGATCACGGAGAGTTGATCGTCGTTCACGGAGATTACGATGTGGATGGCGTCACGGGTACTTCGGTTCTGGTGCGCATTCTTCGCAAGTTGAACGCTCGCGTGGATTATTATCTTCCCAACAGATTGATTGACGGGTACGGAGTTACGGTTTCTGGGTTGACAAAAATTGCCGATATGGGTGCCACGGTGGTGATCACGGTGGATTGTGGGATCACGGCGGTTGAAGAGGCTATTTTTGCCAAAGAGCGGGGAATCGATCTGATTATTACGGATCACCACGAACCGCAGGAACATACTCCCGATGCATTTTGTGTGATCGACCCAAAACTTCCCAGAGAAACCTATCCTGATAAAAATCTCGCCGGCGTTGGTGTGGGATTCAAACTGGCTCAGGCAGTGTGCCTTCGCCGCAATGTTCCCGAAGAGTTCTGGTCTGATGAACTTGATCTCGTTTCAATCGGAACGGCGGCGGATATCGTTCCGCTGATCGGCGAAAACCGAATTATCGCCGCGTATGGATACAAACAGATTGAAAAAACGCGCAACGGTGGACTTCTCGCTCTTATGCGTGAACAGAATCTCGAAGGTTCGCCCATTGCCACAAATGACGTGGTGTTTAAACTGGCCCCGTCGATCAATGCGGCCGGTCGTCTTGGTGAACCTCGTCGCGGTGCAAAACTCTTTATTTCCGATGATTCGGGGGAGTGGCGCACGTTTGCTCAGGAGTTGGTTCACGTGAACGAAGAGCGTCGTGCCTATGACGAACTGGTGCAGCGCGAAGCTGTTCTGTGGGCGGGATTGAATATCGATTTTGAAACGGAATACTGTGTCGTCGCCGGTGATCGCGGATGGCACCCCGGTGTGATTGGAATTTCCGCTTCAAAGATGGTGGAACAGTATTGTCGTCCCGCGTTCCTGTTTTCCATTGATGAAAATGGCGATGCAAAAGGGTCTGGTCGTTCTATCGAAGGGTGTGATCTGGTCATGGCGCTCACCGAGTGTGCTGATCTGTTGATCAAGTTTGGTGGTCACAAAATGGCTGCCGGTGCTTCGTTGAAAGCGGAAAATCTTCCAGAATTCCGCCGTCGGTTCAATGATGCGGTAAAAAAACAGCTCACTAAAGAACAACTGGTTCCGGTGATCAAGGTGGATGGCGAAGTAAATATCGCTCAATTGACGCCGAAGTTCTTTGATATTATCAAGCGGATGGAGCCGTTCGGCCCGAAAAATATGCGCCCTGTATTTGTGGCTCATCACGTTCGAAACTGCAAACCGCCTCGGATGGTGGGAAAAGGAACAGGGCATTTAAAACTGTCGTTGGTTTCAGAAGGGGTTGTCATTGATGCGATCGCATTTGGAATGGGAAATCGTCTTCGCGAAATCTCCGATGCCACTTCTCTCACCGTGGCATTTACGCTCAATGAAAATGATTTCATGGGACGGAAATCTCTTCAGATGAACATACGGGGATTGATCGTCGAGTAAGAGGTGCGTTTTTTTAAAATTTGAGGGCCGCTGATTGTGAATCAGTGGCCCTTTCTGTATCGATCGGTACAAAAATGAAAAGGGCTGGATTGCTCCAGCCCCTTTGAATCGAAAATGAGAACTGATTAGTTCGCTTTTTCAACAGTAAGTTCTTCGTTAACAACATCAATCTTGATCGTGTCGCCATCGGTAAAGTTCCCCATGAGAAACTGTTCTGCCATCATATCTTCGAGATTGCGCTGAATCGCTCGCTGAAGTGGACGCGCTCCGAGATCGGGGTCAAATCCTTTTTCAACGAGGAGTGTCCGCGTCGCTTCGGTAAACTCAACGGTCAGTTTTTTCTCACCAAGTCGTTTTGCAACTTCTTCAAGGCGGATGTCAATAATCTGGCGAATATCCTCTTTTTCCAGATGTCTAAACACGATCGTTTCGTCGATACGGTTCAGGAATTCAGGCTGGAACTGACGTTTCAACTCTTCTGACACTTTCGATTTCATCGCTTCGTAGTTCGATTTCGAATCGCTTTTGGTGAATCCGAGACCACCTTTGTTGGCATCGCGGGTTCCTGCATTCGAAGTCATAATAATCAGCGTGTTGCGGAAATTAATGTGGCGACCGAACGAATCGGTTGCAACACCATCATCCAA
The DNA here is from genome assembly GCA_020726425.1 of Fibrobacter succinogenes. Classification (GTDB taxonomy): domain Bacteria; phylum Fibrobacterota; class Chitinivibrionia; order Chitinivibrionales; family Chitinivibrionaceae; genus JAIFMU01. The sequence continues at coordinate 3,171 of DYSA01000122.1, forward strand.
AATCTGAAGGAGAATATTAAACACATCAGGGTGAGCTTTTTCAATCTCATCAAAAAGGATTACACAGTATGGTTTCTTGCGAACCTTTTCAGTCAACTGACCACCCTCTTCGTAGCCCACGTATCCCGGAGGTGCTCCGACCAGACGAGATGCGGCGAATTTTTCCATGTATTCGGACATGTCGATGCGAATCAGTGCATCTTCAGAATTGAACAACTCAATTGCCAACGCCTTTGCAAGTTCTGTTTTCCCAACACCGGTAGGGCCGAGGAAAATGAAACTGGCGATCGGTTTTTTGATATTGTGAAGTCCCGCACGGCTTCGGCGAATTGAACGGGCTACCGCAGCAAGTGACTCTTCTTGGCCGATAATCCGCTTGCGAAGTTGATCTTCCAGCGCGAGAAGTCGTTTTGATTCAGCCTCTTCGAGACGAGCCAGAGGAATTCCGGTCATGGTAGAAATAACTTCGGAGATTGTCTCTTCGTCAACCATGAGTCGCTGTTCGATTACGGACTGACGCCAGTTCTCTTTCTGCTTTTCCAGTTCCGTTTTCAGCTCATCCTGTCGATCGCGAAGTTTTGCCGCTTCTTCGAATTTCTGATCCGCTACGGCCGCTTCTTTAGCGTGAACCGTCTCTTCGATCTCTTTTTCGATCTCGCGGATATCTGGTGGAATATCCATTCCCGACAACCGTTTGCGCGCACCCGCTTCGTCGATAATATCAATCGCTTTATCGGGAAGGAACCGGTCTGAAACATAGCGATCCGAAAGGATCACCGCTTCGGAGATCGCTTTGTCCGTATAGGTCACCTTGTGGTGATCTTCGTAGGCTTTGCGCAATCCCATGAGAATCTGAATTGTCTGATCCACTGTTGGAGGTTCCACCATAATCGTCTGGAACCGTCGATCCAATGCGCCATCGGATTCGAAATATTTGCGATATTCATCAAGCGTTGTAGCGCCGATACACTGAAGTTCACCGCGAGCAAGAGCGGGCTTGAAAATGTTCGAAGCATCGAGAGATCCTTCAGAACCACCGGCGCCGACCATGGTGTGAATTTCGTCGATGAAAATGATAATGTCATCATTTTTCATAAGCTCGGCGATCAGAGTCTTGAGTCGTTCTTCGAATTGACCGCGATATTTCGTCCCTGCAACCAACGAAGCCATGTCGAGACTGAACACGATTTTGTCTTCGAGAACTTGAGGAATCTGCTTGTCTACGATTTTCTGAGCAAGCCCTTCCACGATGGCGGTTTTCCCAATTCCCGGTTCACCAATCAAGAGTGGATTGTTTTTTTTGCGACGAGAGAGAATCTGGATTACACGTTCGATCTCTTTTTCGCGACCGATCACCGGATCGAGTGTGCCGTCTTTTGCGGCGCGGTTCAGATTGCGTCCAAAGTGATCGAGGAACGGCGTCCGGCTCTTGCGCTGAACTTTCGGTCCCGATTTGGCTGTAGGTGTACCGGTCTCTTCGTCTTCTTCCGAAGATCCTTTGAGAACATTTTTGATCTCGTCTTTGAGTACATCGTAGTCAAATCCGCTGCTGGTAAGAGCGGTCGAAGCGGATGATTCGGTGTCTCGAATCAGTGCGAGGAGAAGGTGTTCGGTTCCGATGTATTTGTGAGACATCGAACGCGCTTCGGTGGAAGCATTTTCGAGCACTTTTTTTGCACGAGGGGTAAATGGAAGCATCTGTCCTATGGTCATCATTCCGCCAGAAGAACTAATGCTCTGTTCGATTGTTTTTACGATTCGATCAAGGTCTGCCCCGAGATTTTTCAGAACCGTAATTCCAACGCCATCACCCTCTTTGATCATACCGAGAAGAAGGTGTTCTGTGCCTACGTAGTCGTTGCCCAAACGGACTGACTCTTCGCGGGCGATCTGCATCACCTTCTTAACTCTGTCTGTAAACATACCGTTCATATTTGAAACTCCTTGCTTTGCAGAGTCGATTGCTTATTTCTATAGGATTACGTAAAATACACACTGCTCATATAAAACGGGAATCTAACTCCGTATTCAGTTCAGTTTGGAAAGTGTACTATTCTGGAGATGAATTGGTGATGGTTTTGATAAAAAACCAGAAAATAAAAACTCCCCCGAACTGGTAGGTTCGAGGGAGACTTTTCAGTATGTATACACAGAAGTGCAAGAGTTACTTCTTAAATCCTTTGCGGTGCATTGCACGTACTCCGCGAGAATCTCCTTTGCGATTCTGTTGTGCATTCATTTCTGAAGCAGGATTTTTCTTAGCCGCAGCACGAGCTGCAACTTTTGCTTTAATCTGATCTGAAGAACCACTTCTTACA
>DYSA01000122.1:5588-7024 GCA_020726425.1 Fibrobacter succinogenes
CAACATAGATACCAAGACTCAAATACCCTGTTTTAGTTGCAGTGTATGAATTTGAGGCTGGATAATTGCCGTAATTGGTATAAAAACTGAGCGTGTCATTTTCTGGCGAGAAAAGTCTCGTGTCGATATTGCAATTGTCATACATGAAATCCAAAGAGTATGTTTCACCTGCAACTACGGGCATTTTGAGCCAAAGAGTCTGCCCTTCTGTTATTGAAGTCGGGGAGTAGGTAGAGTTGACAGCCACGTTTGTTCCCGTTGTTGGAACAGTAACTTTTGTCCACGATGCTGGAGGAACCGAACCGGTGTACTTTTCGTAGGTTTCGATTTCATACCCATACTCCGCTTCGCCATCACCCACCCAATATTCCACATATTTCGAAGTAGCGCTGTTCCCATTGGCCACAAGATCTTTAAGGAACCTGTATTTGTTTGCAATAGTTGATGCATAACGACTTACTAGGCCAAATGCACCGCGATTGTATTCGATAACTGAGTCCGATGTGATCACATAGATCTGATCAGCTTCATCTACAGAAGTATAGGTAATGGTAGTATCTTTCGAATAGGTTTCACCATCTTCGATTTCCACGTAGTTCTCACGATCTGATTTCAGATACCATGTTCCAATCAGTGCGGGTGACACGGTTTTGTTTTTCTGCCAGATCCAAGTGATCGCATCGATCGAGCCGGTATACTTTTCAAAGGTGAATACAGAACTTCCATTCGTTCCTGCAACTCCGAATGTGAGATTTGCACCGGAAATAGCGTACTTGTAGGTTGAATACCACGAAGAGATCAGTGGTTTCCCTTCCATTGCAGCAGAGTCCTTATTCGTATAGGTGCCAGTGATTGAGTCATACGAATTGATCAGGGTGTGGTAATACGAGAAAACAGAGTCATTGCGAATGGTAATTACTTGTTGAGCGTTAGACGCTGAATAGATATTAGTCTGGCTTTCTCCAAGAGCCGACTCTTCATCTTTAATCAACAACCAAGTTCCATTAAGTTCCGTGTTGACTGGAGCCATACTGGATACTTCATAATTGACAATATACGGATAGGTGTCACTTGTCCCACTGGTGTAACATTTAACCGTTACAGCCTCAGTTTTTTTTGCTACAAATGCGGGGGTACCCATGCCATAATTTTTATCAGATGCGAGAGTATCACCGGTTGAAGAGAGAATTATTCCATATACGGATGCTCCAGTATCGGAAAATGCTACAGAATACGATTTTCCTGCCTCTACATTAATAGTTATAGAGAGGGTGTCGGTCGCTTTGCTGAACGTGAGTTTTCCGTCAGAGACTTTTCCTACAGGGATTTGTGTTCCATTGAAATTGTTCCCTGTGTTATTGTTTGTATCGGTTGCTGGTTCATCTTTCACAAGATTACACCCGGCTAAAAACACGACGCCGCACAGTGCAACGATT
>DYSA01000717.1 GCA_020726425.1 Fibrobacter succinogenes
GCTTTTTGGTCTCACGCCGAATTGAGTTCCTGCTCTATCTGGGTAATCGGGTTCTTTTATAGCCGATGTGTCCATGTATATCAGAGAAAAGGTGAAACGCAACTCAGTGCAACCACAAACAGTAGAAGATGTCGCCTGCTTGGTATTTCTTCGCTGGTATTTTGACGAGTTTATTGTAAAACACGATCACGACAAGCTGGTTTCGATCGTCAAAAAAACATGGGGGAAAATGTCCGATGCAGCTCATGAAGCGACCCTGAAAATCCCATTCCCCGAAGACCAACTGGCGATAATTACTGAAGCACTGGCAGGATAATCAAAAGCAGATCACTTCCCATCACACTATTTGCAGCTTATACCTCACACCATTTCACCCATGCCTTTTTGCAACAAGAATACTCGCCGAAGAGACTGTTCTTTCTCTTGTAATGCGATTGTTCTGAACCTATTTTTCACCGCTTCCGAAACTGACTTTCCGGCGGTTCGGCAAAAATGAACCGGCATGGAGTAAATCACTTTTCCCGTCGAGGTTTGTATGTCTCTTATAACGATTATTTCAATTCCACTTATTTCTGCATTTATTGGTTGGCTCACGAACTTCGTGGCGATCAAAATGTTGTTCCGTCCTCACTCACCAATCAAAATTCTCGGGGTCACTTTTCACGGGATTCTTCCCCGCCGCAAAGCAGATCTTGCAATCCAAATCGGCCTGACCGTAGAACAGGAACTAATTTCTCACGACGATATCCGCAAAGCCGTAGACAATCCGGAATTTCATAAACAGTTGAGCTCATCCGTAATAGGCGCGATCGAAACCGTGATTGTAACGAAACTCGGTGCAAATCCTATGCTTGCGATGTTTCTTTCCGGCGATCTTATGAATTCGATTAAACAGATGCTGGCCGATGAAGTTGAAAAAGAGGTTCCACAATTTATGGAACAGATGTTTGAAAAAATGGAACAATACATCGATTTCAAAGAGTTGGTAACGCGGAAAGTCAACGAATTCGAGATGAATCGCCTTGAACAAATTGTCTATGACATCGCCGGTAAAGAACTAAAAACGATTGAACAACTCGGTGCCGTACTTGGATTTTTCGTCGGTCTGGTTCAGCTTATGATTTTCGCAATTGCGCGATAAAGGAGAATTTCGATGCCCGAGATTAGTCGATTTTTAGGGATTTCAATTTAT
>DYSA01000718.1 GCA_020726425.1 Fibrobacter succinogenes
TCATCCTGTTTCACCAGTTTGCCCATGACCGCCAGTTGAAGCACGGTCTGTTTGAGCTGATCAACTGCCTCTTCGGTAGAGAAAAGCGTGGCGAAATATTCACTCACGAGCGTCCAGTTCTGGGCAAGTTCGTCGGCGGACTGGCTTGCGGTGAGTGTTTCGCAGAGCGTGGTCACCAGTTGGCGGTGAGCAGAAAGGGAGGATTCGGTCTGCGATTCGAGAGCATCGCAGAGAGCCATCAGTTCATCCACCTTGGCAACGATTCGGGATTGTTCGGCGAGAGGGGGAAGAGCAACTATAAATTTTCCTAAATCAGAAGCAGATAAATTTGGTTGAGCAGTACCATTGTCGTACTTTTTTATCAAGCATTGTGCGAACGGACTTCCCAAATATTCGAGTAAGAATTGAGGTAAAATTGTCTGATTACATCGAATAATTACCAATGAAGAGGCTATTGCCCCTCTATCTAAATTATCAACTAAAGCAGTTTTACCAAGAGAACCACGAAGACAATACAGAATATCACCCATATTGAATTTACCACTGCGTAGTATTTCGAAGTGTTTCTCGGTTATAAATGTCATTGTTTCCGTATCAATCCGATTGTTTTGTAAGTGCCCAGCATTAACAAACGGTACACCACAATCCACCAAAGTAGACTTGTTAGGATAGTTTTTACTCCTATCACCATTTTCAAGTACACACAAATTCCCAAGAACTTGCCATTCCCACCCCTTCGGCAACTCAAACGGCTTCTCATCCTCGGCAATCTCCGCCAACGGTTCCTGCTTTTTAATCTTCTTCTCTTTCACCAACCGAGCTTTCTCTTCAGCGATCCGTTTCAAAAGCTCGCTTGCCGGCTCGTCCGTTTCATCCTGCGAAACCAGTTTTCCCCGCACGGCAAGTTCAAGAATCAGTTCCCGCAGTTTTTTAATTCCGTAGAGATTGTGCTTTCCGCCGGTTCCTCTTCCCGCACTGGATTTGGTTTCAATGGCGTTTGTCCAGAGAGCGAGATTGTCGGTAATCAGATTTTGGATGGTCATGAAAGGCTCCCTTCGAGCAGTGCAATCTCTTTGGAAAACTCATTTGCCAACTCTTCTTCGGTAGGCAACAGCAGTTTGTACTTACTTGCAAATATTTGGTTACCTTCCGCAAGAACGGAGTATTTCGCCACCGCTTCGCTTTT
>DYSA01000719.1 GCA_020726425.1 Fibrobacter succinogenes
GAATAACTCTTCCCTTTGTGCATTTGAAACATTCTGCATTTACTTGAAAATCTCGGTGATCTTTTCCGAAAGAAGGCGAAGGGCCATGCCGCGGTGGCTTATCCCGTTTTTGATCTCTTTTCCCAGTTCTGCAAATGTCTTGTCGTAGCCCACGGGAACAAACAGGGGATCGTAACCAAATCCTTCTGTGCCCGATTTCTCTGCCTGAATAGTTCCTTCGCAAGAACCGTTCATCACCCACGATTCGCCGGAAGGTGACATGAGCGCCATGACACAGCGGAACCGTGCGGAGCGTTTTTCAGCGGGAACACCGGTCAGTTCTTTCAGAAGTTTGTCCATGTTTTTGATTGAATCGGAAGGTTCGCCAGCATACCGCGCCGAGTAGACGCCGGGAGCACCGTTGAGGAAATCTACTTCGAGGCCGGAATCATCCGCCAGAACCCAACACTCTTGCCGACTGCGAAGCCACTCCGCCTTTTGCAAGCAGTTTTCTTCGAACGTGTCGGCGGTTTCGGGGATCTCTGGAACGGGATCGTAGATATCTTTGAGAGAGACGATTTCTGTGTCCGGGATGATTGAAGAGAGAATCTCTTTGATCTCTTTTACTTTGCCCGCATTACCGGTCGCCACGAGAAGTTTCATTACAGCAATCCTTTGTATTTCATGTCAGTACCGAGGATATGTTCCACCAGCCATTCCTGCAAAAATATAACCATTTCAAGAGTGAGCACCATTTGTTTGTTTATGAATCGAATTTTCATATTTTGGAGATGATCGCGGATCTCTTGGTGTTGCGCGATGTGCGACTCTAGATGGGAGTAATGTATTCCACTGAGCAAATCCTCTTCAAGATCAAAATGGTATTGCACGTAATCAAAGAGGTGATCAAGGGTTTCTTGTAAGATTTCCACCTCTTTTTCGGGATTCGCCACAATCTTTTTTTGGAAGTCATTTATGATGGAGATGAGTTTTTGGTGCTGTTCATCGATATTGTTATTTCCGACGCTAAATGTTTCATCCCATTCGATCATTTTGGCTCCTTCAAATATTTTTTTCAAGTGTACTATTTCCGTGGGGTAAATGCAATCTTAGGGGATGGAATAAAAAATCTTCTGTTATTGTTGCGGTGTGAAATACTGGTATTTCGCGAATAGTCGGTGTTATGCCTCGTGCCAAGTTGGTCGG
>DYSA01000720.1 GCA_020726425.1 Fibrobacter succinogenes
ATAGCTGGAGCTATAACACTGCACTCCTCGGTGATTTCAACAAAGATGGTTTAATTGCCGATCTCCCCGATCTGGCATCGCTATCGACCTACTGGCATCAGAGTGCAAACTCAATGCTTGCGGTTCCGGCGCTCAATGCGGTTGAATTAGCTCCGGCCTACGGAAATGCACCGTATTTCCATGTTACCCCAGATGCAACGTTCGACTATAAAGATCTGGTGAGTTTCCTTCAGATGTGGACATGGTCGTACAATGGTGGCACCTTGACCCGAAGTGCAGAATCTCTTCCCTTTGGTGTGAAAAACCACATTACTCTCGCTTCAACTCCAAGCTCTCCTCGAAATGAAGCTGATACTATGGGAACGATCCACGATTTCTCCGTGACAGAAACTGATAGCACCTGTGAAATCGCAGTGTCGGTGAACGATGTCGATCAGGTTCAGGCCGGTGAGTATCGGTTCTGGTTCGATCCAACAACAGTGAGTTTTGCTGGTATCAAGAAATCGGTGTCACTGCTTGAACTCAATGGTGGCCAGCTCTTTGACGTGGTCGAAGAGGGCAATGGCTACGTGAGAATCGCGCGGACACGACTTTCAAAACAGTCGCTCGGGGTTTCGGGGACTGGCGTTATAGTTGCATTGGAATTCAAACGCTCTGCCGGTTCAGAACCGATTCAAGTGCAGTATAATCTGATTGATCAGGATCAGAATCGCGTTGATTTTGGATCAATCGCGCTCTCTCCACGATCAATTTTGACTCCGAATGTTCCGGTAAGCAAAAGCACCAGTAAAATGGAAGCATTCCCGAATCCAGCTTCGGCGGCAATCGGAAATAGTTGTACCGAGCTCTCTTCGGATCTGAACAGACTGATCGAACGAGCTCGTTCAAACGGCGGAGTTGTTCTCACCTTTGACCGTTCTGGTTTTGGTGAAAATGCAGAACAGGTGACTGGCTCGATTCTCATTCGCGACGCCTTGGGCAACGTAGTTATGAGTGAAGAAAATCTTGAAATGGATCTGACCGATTCACAAATCTATGGGTACTACTGGAGCGGGCATAATAATCAAAACCGATCCGTTGCAAATGGTGTCTATCAGGTTCTTCTCAAATGGAAATCAAAATCAAAATCCGGTGTGGCAAAAACTGTTATTGGTATTAAAAAGGAAAATGCACAATGAAAAAA
>DYSA01000721.1 GCA_020726425.1 Fibrobacter succinogenes
TAATGAACGAATCAAATTGTGTGAGGCCGGAGCCTCAAGATGTGCGTAACAGGTTACGAGTTCGAGGCAATGGAAATCATCGCCCTTTTTAATTGATTTTCGTCCTTGGACGACCCCATTTCAGCCCACGGAGAATCCGTGGTGAACGCGGTGAACGTTTTAATGAACGAATCAAATTGTGTGAGGCCGGAGCCTCAAGATGTGCGTAACAGGTTACGAGTTCGAGGCAATGGAAATCATCGCCCTTTTGAATTGATTTTCGTCCTTGGACGACCCAATTTCAGCCCACGGAGAATCCGTGGTGAACGCGGTGAACGTTTTAATGAACGAATCAAATTGTGTGAGGCCGGAGCCTCAAGATGTGCGTAACAGGTTTGGAAACCTGTTACGAGTTCGAAACTTACACGAAAAAACGGGAACCTCTTTCGAGATTCCCGTTTAACGCCATTCACGCGTGCTGTTTACTCTTTGATCCCAATCATCACCGGAATCGCTTTCACCTGTTCGGTCTCATCGGATTTTGATTTCACCGAAATCACTCCGCGATAGAGTCCCGATCCAAGGTTTCTTCCGCGAAGATTTTTCCCATTGAACGACGCGAGAAGGACATCGGTCCGTTCTTGGAACAGAAGTTCTTCGTTTGAAAGAATCACTTGACCCACCGCATCAAAGATCGAGATTGTCCCCGACAATTCACCACCGGCGCGATTCCCGAACGGACGAACCATCACTGCCATCCGTTTGATCGCCTGAATATCACAGTTGTCGCGATACTCCGTGATCAACTCGTTTTCAAACTCTGTGGTAATCGTAAATGGATTCGGGTAGACAATGACTTCATAGGAAGCGGGAAGGTAGATTGAACCAAAAGGAACAAACGCCGTCTCTCTCGCCTGAACATTGCCGGATCTGTCTTTCACCAGTTTTGTATCGCCGCTGATCGCGATTCGGTCACCACTCGCCGGAATCGTCGATTGCCCGCGAATGACTCGAACCGTATGGCGAACAACGCTGTTTTCGTGAGACGACTCTCCCGTGATCATCACGCGATATTCACCGCCATTTTTCTTGTTCAGCACAAAGATATCCGACTCGGCACCACTTCCCGGATTCACGGGCTCGATCGGTTCGGAGTAGTTCAGAATAAGAGTATCTTCGAACTGCTCTTCGTCGGAAGTCAAC
>DYSA01000123.1 GCA_020726425.1 Fibrobacter succinogenes
CGTAGAGCTCTTGCTACGACTTTTTTTGGGTAATGAAAGACCACGGATGTAGTTGCATGTTTAAAAGTTTCATATTTATTTGTTTTGAAATACTTTAGTAAAGTCTCGTGGTCCCAAAATCAGTAACGTCTTTTAATCGAATCTTTTCGCGAAGAGTGAGTGGTTCCGACCCTTGGCTAAAAAGCGCTGTGTCTACGGAAATTGGTGAATCGTTGAGAAGTGCAAGGACGATTGCTTCACCTGGCCGAGGTTCTAGTTGTACAATCTTTTCATCTTGTTGAATAAAAAGTTCGCACCGAACAATGCGTTCTGCTTCTGGAACTATGCGAACATGAGTAACTTCTGCATCCATAGCGATTATTAAATCTTGAAGTAAGTCGTTGGCTGCATCGTTGATCCCTGGAAACGAAAAAATTGCGATGCGGGCTGCATCATTAGCACTTACTGCAATTCTAAGTTCTCGCGGTCCAGTTGTTTCGCGAAGTAACGCGATTGGCGAACCTGTCTGGTCGTGAGTTAAGCCGGCAAATTCCATTGGTACAAACATCTGCAGTCCGTTTCGTTGAGAGTTAAATCTCGGGTCGCGGGTAATATATTTTCGCCACCATCGTGGTTCAATGGAAAGAGAGTCTTTTGTGAGTCAGAGTTTTAATAGTGATGCTTTTCGCGGAACCTTTGATGTCCTGTTTCGAAATCCACAGCGAGCGATTCCCCATTTTTCAATTTCTACAATTGTTGAAATATCACCACAAAAAATCTATGATCAAGGAGTTAGAGCTGTTATTTTTGACAAAGACAACACGATTACCGCTCCCTACGTGAACACAATTTCCCCTTCGCTTGAAACTGTCATGAATGAATTTCGTTCGGTATTTGGTGAAAATATTGCAATCCTCTCTAACTCAGCAGGTACAAAAGACGATATTGATTATAGAGATGCAAACGAGATAGAAGAAAAGTTAGAACTTCGAGTTATTCGCCACGAACAAAAGAAGCCTGAAGGATCAAATGATGTTGGCAAATGGTTTAACTGCGATGTTAATCAGATTGTTATGATCGGTGATCGCCTGTTGACTGACACCTTGTTTGGAAATAAAGCCGGTCTGCTAACGATCCACACTGGTGTGCTCACGCTAAAAGGCGATAACATCGCGGCTGTTATTGCTCGTTCATTTGAAAATTTATTGCTCAAACGGTGGATTCGACAGGGAGTAACTGCGCTCACTCACCCATTGGGGAAAATTACCCTTCGCTAATCCATGCCCCACATTCGATCAATTTAACCGCGGGAAGATCGGCAGGTGAAAATGTGTACATGTGAAGTTGTGCAGGAGTAACCCATTCTATTTGATCGTGATCAGTGCTTATAGATGGAGCTGTTACCACCGTAGCAAACCAGACTCGCAGTTCAATATTTAGCCCCGGAGAGTTATAGGGGAATGAACCGAGATAATTTTTGACGTTGATCTTCATGCAAAACTCTTCTGTAAACTCCCGCATAAGAGTGACTTGGTCTGATTCTCCCCGTTCTTGCTTTCCTCCGGGAAATTCCCACATGCCTCCATTGCTTTTCGATTCTGAGCGTTTTGCAATCATAATTGTGTTGTCGCGAACAACGACTCCTGCAAGTACAACCATTCTTTAGCCTTTACACTACATATACATTCAGTCTACAACTATATTTTACCTGTAAAATACTGACGAAAGGTGTTCCGTTGCGACAGAAAATTAAACAACTCTTATCAATTCTGCTTAAAACGGGTGTTACTGTTGGTGTAATTTACTGGATTATCAGTAAGTTTGGATGGGAAAAAATAACCTCAACGATTTCGAATGCCAATCCGTTGTGGATTGGAGCAGGAGTTATCCTTTTTATTATCAGTATTTTACTTGGTGCATTGCAGTGGCGAATTCTCTTGCTAAACCGAGGATTGGATCTTCCGGTCGGAAAAATGGTGAGTCTCTATTTTACTGGAATGTTTTTTAATAATTTTATGTTGGGAATGGTTGCAGGAGATTCATACAAGGTTGCCCATCTTCACTTTAACGAAGGCAAAGCAAAGAGTGGATTCGCTGCTACATTTTACGATCGAATCGCGGGGTTGCTAGTTATTTCCATTTTTGCACTACTTGGCGGAGTATGGCTTTTTTTATATGGTACAGAAGGTGTTACCAATTCTGTAGAGTATACACCATTAACGATACCATTTACCTCAATTCATATCAATATGACTCCAGAAATGTGGATAAATGGAACGTTAGTATTTACGTTACTCTTTGCATTATTGCTTGTTGCATTTTTTATAATGTTTATTTCGAAACGTCTTCAGGCGTGGACACTTGCGGGGGCAGAAAAAATCCCCGATGGCAAAATACGTTCCCGTGTACAATCGGTACTTAAAGAGATGTTCATTGATCGGCACGATGCTAATGAAAAGCGAACTTTTCTTATTGTACTCGCTTATTCGTTTATCATTCAATTAATTAGAATGATTGTTCACATTGTGGCAGCGCTTTCATTGGGCATTTTCAATATTGCGACGGTGCACTATTTTTTCATAATCATTCCGATTATCGCCTTTATGACCATCGTCCCACTTCCCTTTGGAATCAAGGAAGCTCTTGGTGGAACACTGTTTCTCGCAGCGGGATACGCTCATGAAGAAGCGGTAGTGATGGAGTTTATTGCCACACTCATTGGAATCACAGGGTCTTTGTTTGGTGGTGTTACGTTCATCCTTGATCGCAAAAAAAAGTAAGGTAAAGACGATAGCATTTTGTTTACAGAAATGTCTCTGAACAAAGTCAGTTTCGTGTTGGATGTATATCCCTAAATACAACACTCTTGTGGTGTTTTGAAGCTGAGACAACTCCTGTCGTATCCCCATATTTTTCATCGAGCGATCTTCTGTACGGAAGAACCATTGAAACAGATCCCCCAGGCTGAAGTGAGTCGAATGGTATAGTTGTCGTTTCAAGATTTACTTGTGAACCAAATGAGAGTCGAAGTGTATCAGCAGGAAATCCCTTCGCCGAACTGTTGAGTATGGTAATCTGCACCGTCCCAGTCTCTGTCAGCAAACCTGTAGTTGTTGGAACAATTCGACAAGAAAGCTGTATCTCTCCTAATTCATTAGCACTGAGAATCGATAGAGAAAGAAGTAGACTTACCAATATGTTTTTTCTTGCCTTCATTTTGCTCCCTTAGTTAATATTGATAATGTACACACTGTTTGATCTGAAAGTTAATACATAGTATGAAGAAAAGAAAAAGGTTCTTTACGGTAGTCGAACTGGTTGTACTTCGCATTTTTCTGTGCTTGAAAAATTAAAGAGAAAAGGATTTTGCGTGTATTGGCAAACAGATTTGTCGATTGTCTTCAAACCATTATCTACACCACTTGCTCCTTCAATAGTTATACTCACTGACAATAACCGAGTTCACCCTAGATTTGAAAAATAAGGGTATGTAAAATCGAGAGATCGATCAATAAGAAGGTATAAATGAGGTTGAACTGCGGATAATATGTGGAAAAGATAGTTCAATTATACTGCGATCTGTATTTAATCATCTCCATCTCCCTTTTGTTATCGTGAGTGTTTTCACTTGTATGGACGAATGGTATATTTGATCATTGAAAATCATAAAAAGGGATCTGGGATGATGACTAAAGATGAAATATTAGAGTATGCTTCACGATATGTCGAAGAGGATGACATTGCCGATTTTCCAGAAGAAGGAGATGTCTTTTGTTTTCTTCATCGTCAAATTCCCGATAATAAGGTACTTAAAGATGATGAAGGATGGCAGTTCGGCGGGTATGCACTTCTCGATGAATATGAACTTGATATGACTGCAACTCCAGTGGGAAAATGGTTGACAGTTCATTACACATCACTGGCGACCTTTCCACCGCGCCTTGGCTCATTGCAGCTACAACCTCCACACGTGGCTCTTGGTAAATTTATGAGTCCTGATCGAACTGTTCAAACGCAGATCGTTCGAATTTATGGAGCAGAACCTCAAAACCTTCAAAAAGAGATTGTTGAACCAAAAATTATGCAGTTTCCCGGGCGTAAAAAATAGTGGTGACTATTGATTTTGATAATGGTACCTTACTTATCAACGGTTCTTCAGAAGAACTTGCACTGGTCGCACAGTGGGTTTCATTTGACAAACGGGTAAATCGGCATCGCGCAAACGCTTCAGACTACGCCTTTATTGTCATTGTATTTCACAGAGCAAAAGTTCAGTACGAAGATCGTGCACGAACTTTCAACAATCTTGTTTTACGCCATGATACCCAATTTCAACCAAGACCTCACCAAAAAGCTGCTTTCGAAGCATGGACTGGTGGAGGAAGTCGTGGAGTTTGTGTCATGCCAACTGGTTCGGGGAAATCATTTCTCGCTCGAATGGCAATTGAAAAAATCTCTCGATCGACCTTAGTTGTTGTACCGACAATCGATCTGATGATTCAATGGACTCGCCAGCTCGAAGAAGCATTCGGAATGGAAATTGGAATGCTCGGTGGAGGAAGCAAGGAAGTCCGTGAAATTACGGTCTCTACATACGACTCCGCAGTAATTCAGATGGAGTTTATTGGTGGCCGGTTTGGGCTTTTGATTTTTGATGAATGCCACCATCTTCCCGGGCCTGTGAATCGCCTTGCAGCACTCTTTTCTATTGCACCATATCGACTTGGGCTTACTGCAACGCCAGAACATGAACAGGATCATGTTCTGTATGAACTTCTGGGCCCAAAACTCTATGAAATTCACATTGATCAGCTCGAAGGCAATGTTCTTGCACCGTACGAGATTGAATCTATTCCAATTGAACTCACTGAAGATGAAGCGCTTGAATATGAAGAGTCTCGAGCGGTGTACACCGGATTTCTTCGCTCGCAAAATATCGATTTTCGAAATAAAGGAGCATGGGGTCAGTTTATTGTTCGCTGTTTCACTGTCAAAGAGGGGCGAGAAGCATTTCGGGCGTATCAACGGCAGAAACAGATCGCTCGTACTTCAAAAAGCAAGCTCAACACACTCTGGAAGATCCTTCAAAAACATCCGGGCGAACGAATGATCGTATTTACCGCGGACAATGACACCGCATATACGCTGGGAAGAAAATTCTATTTGCCTGTGATTACTCACCATACGAAAGCAGCAGAGCGCAAGGAGATGCTTGATAAGTTCCGGGATGGAACTTACACGGTTCTGGTGACGAGTAAGGTTCTGAACGAAGGAATCGACGTTCCTGAAGCGAGTGTTGGCGTGATTCTTTCTGGTTCTGGTTCTACTCGTGAACATGTGCAGCGACTCGGCCGAATTTTGAGGCCTTCGGCAGGAAAAACAGCAATGCTATATGAGTTGGTAAGTGTTGGAACATCAGAAACCTACGTAAGTGAACGCCGCCGTCAACATCGAGCGTATGAACGGTTCAATCAGGGATCGAACCATTCGCGCTGAACTTACTCTTCCGATGGATTATTTTTCCAATTGAGATTGATCCCTGTTTTCACCAAAATTCCGAAAAATGGTTCTGTAGATTCACTATTTTCAACGTGATCCACATTTTTTGTATGAACGATACCGCCGTTGAGTTCTGCAGAAATCCCTTTCCAATTATATTTGGCTGTCGCCCATCCAGAAGTCTCTTTTTCAACAATGCCAAAGGGAATTTCGTCATCACGAGAACCCGCTACTGACGTATAGATTGTATTGATATCTTTCTCTCCACTTTCACGATACCAACCAGTTAGATCAACGGTCAGTTCGGGACGAATTCGATATCCCACACTCCCCCAAAGAAGCTTTTGATCGGGGCCGAGAGGTGACCCTATAAGAGCATTCTTACTCTGATAACGAAGTTTATATCCTGAAATATGATTGTAGACAAGACTGTTAATTTGACCACCTTCGATAAATCCATAGGCTTTCTTTTTGATATCCCAACTCATTCCAGCGATTCCCGCCACATTGTTTTGAACAGACTGAGATCCCGCATCAGATTCTCCTTGGAAATCATCAACAAATGCTTCTCCATAGAGTTTCAACTGCTTGTCGAGAAAATTTACATACCCATCAAATCCTCCGTAACTGTTATCTCCTTCATTACCGTAACGCCAATTTGACATTTGGGCGTAATGGAATGGATAGACAGGAATTAAGTAGGGAAGTTCAAAGGTTCGACCTTCGCCGGCATAAATTGAAGATTGTGCTAAAGCTATACCAAAGCGTTCGCGATAAAATTCTATTCTCGATGCAGAAAAAAAACGATGTTCGATTTTGAGAGAACTAAAATCTTTTCCATATCCCCATGGAGTTGAATTTAATTGAGTTGCCAGAGATCTAATGACAAATGGACCGATTCGATATTGTTGAGATAATCCAGTAAATCCAGCATTCCAGTCGGAAAGCATGAGCCCCCCCAATTGAAGTGGCCCCCAGTTGTGTTGCTCCTTTCCTACACTGATTTTCACCCACGACGCAGGTTCAAAATTGAGTGTTGCACGGTGAAGATCGAATCCTGATCGTTCCGGTGCCATATTGGGAAGATCAGGATCTGACCACTCGATATTTTGGCCGTAAATTCCTCGCTGATCGTAAAAACCTTCAATATTGGCAGATAAAGCTTTGTATCGCAATGAATCAGCCAAAAGTATAAGCAGACGATTTCCCGAAATTGTTGAATCATCGGAGATTGTATAACGATTCACAGCTTGAAAAGAAAAGTTATGAACACTCAGAAAAGCCGATTTGTTTTCAGAGTTATGATTAAAAAGTGGATCGCGATTCCAGATTCTATTTGAATTATCTCGAAGCGGTATTGGTGCGGAAATAGCCATTGAGGTGAGAGTTGCTAGAATCAAGTGAAGAATTTTCATGAAATAGCCTTTTGAAAAATTGTTTGTGTCTGAAAATAGATTAATCGGCTGTAATAAAATAGATTGAATAAAAA
>DYSA01000722.1 GCA_020726425.1 Fibrobacter succinogenes
CAACGATTTACGGAACACCTTACGCAGCTCTTGGCGCCGAAATGACTCATGATCATGTGCAGAGAACAAAAGTACAATCCATTCGCATGACCTTTTTTATGCTTGGAATTTTCTTTGCCACGGCGATCTGTATGTTCGTCATTTTTAAAGCTACTCCAGAAAACCCCGTGGGCCAACTCAACCCAGCAAACTACCGCATCATGAGCGTAGTCACTTCGGTGATTCTTCTCATATCAGGGCTCATTGCAATTTTTAGCACCAACCATTTGATTCCCTGTCTCAATAAACGAGTAGTAATCTCTTCCGGTATGAGCATTGGGAACTTTTTTACACAGTTGAAACATGCGTTTGCTCATGATAATCAGCGTGCCATAATTGTCGGATTTCTGTTCACCAATTTAGCAGCTGCAATCCTCAACGGGATTAGTCTTCATGTTTACACCTATACGTTTCTCATGGGAAATTCCGTTATGTCACTTGTGGCAGGAGGGCAACTTCTCAGTGCCGTGGCAAGCCAACCTTTTTGGCTGTGGCTCAATCGGCATCAAGATAAAGCAATTTCCGTCCGCTTAGGACTCACGTTGTCGATGTTTGCCAGTGTCTACTTTACAGTCTGTGTTTTTCTGAAAGATTTTACCGCAGATCACACGTGGATTTTGCTTCCCTTTGTACTTCTTGGCGGAATTGGATCCGGCGGTCTGTTCACCTTACCGCAGGCCATGGTCGCCGACGCGGTGGATGAAAACGCGCTAATTTCGGGGAATCGGCAAGAAGGTGTCTATTACGGCACGTTAACACTCAGTTATAAGCTTTCTCAATCCCTGGCGATTTTTTTCATTGGAATTTTTGTCGATATGGTGGGATTTGATAGCGACCGTTCGGTTCAGGCTGATTTTACGACTCTGGCTCTAGGAATCGTTATGGGATTGGGAACTCTACTCGCATTTTTCGGCGCGAGAAAAAGTTACAAAAAATATCGACTCACGCGCAATCGGCTTTCGGAAATTCATCAGGGCTTACTCAGACGCGATCGATCACTATAAAAATTATCCCGATTACCCAGTTCGAGCAGGATGCTCAATTTATCTGAGTTGGACAGATAGAAACAAGGTAAACCAGAGAAATTTCAGTAAAAACGTCCGCAGATTACGCAGAAAGTTACTACTCAGGTACCACGAAAA
>DYSA01000723.1 GCA_020726425.1 Fibrobacter succinogenes
AGAGCATGAACTGCGAAAGCTCTTCAGGTTCGCTCTTTTTTGCTCGTTTAAACACAAGCTGTTCCGATTCGGTATCACTGTTTTCTGGTTGAATTATTACATTTTCTCTGTGTAACTTTTCATTTTCTCGTTCGGGGAGTGTTTCCCCCACATGTAAACTTTCATTTCCTAGTTCGGGGAGAGTTTCCCCCATATCAGAAACTTCATTTCCTAGTTCGGGGAGAGTTTCCCCCACATGTAAACTTTCATTTCCTAGTTCGGGGAGAGTTTCCCCCACATGTAAACTTTCATTTCCTAGTTCGGGGAGAGTTTCCCCCACCTCTGAAACTTCATTTGCAACAAGTGAATTCGCTTCTACTAATTCGATAGGAGTTTGAGTTGACTCTTCTGAAGAGAATAGTTCCACCGGATTGGGTTCCGTTTCCACTGGCTCGAGAATGATATCTTTTCCGCCAATGTTTAGAACGAATGGTTCGCCGTGAATAATCGGTTCTATGAGGATCTTCGGTTCTGGCAATTCGTTCGAGTAGGTATTGAGATCTGTCAGTTCAATTTTATCAGGATCGATTCTGCGAAGTGCAATTGGTGAAACGGACTGTGGCACTTTTGAAACGGGTGGTCGCGTGGGGATTGACTCATTTTCTGGAATATCAAGCACAATAGAGTTTGCAGTAGAACGTGCCGAAGTTCTTTGTTCTGTTTGAACCTGTTTTGATTCTTGGGCAACCTCTATTTTCCAAATGCGATTTCGCAGTTTCGCCATATCTTCTTGCATGAGTTCAATTTTTTCTTCCAACTCTTTCGACCGACTGGAAGCCGAGAGTGCTTTCAGAATTGCTAACACAGGTAGTCCTAAAATCAGCAGAATAACACCGACGATTGCTAGTTCCATATCTTTGCCTTCCAAATGGATTTCGATTGGATTACGGTAAATCCCGAGCGAAAAGAGTTTACACTATTTGATCGAGTCGTGACGTGCTGAACTTTTGAAAAATGGTCAACACTGTATAATAAATGAATAACTATCTTGGAACAAGAGAAATAGACAGAAGAAAAAAGATAATCTACTCAAAAGTGGGCGGTTTCATTTCGTTGAAAGTGATGGCCGCTGTATGCCATCATAAAATAACTCGCTGTGGAAAGTTCAATACTCCTTGCTAAAAACGCGTAATCATTTT
>DYSA01000724.1 GCA_020726425.1 Fibrobacter succinogenes
TTTGCTTTCGCGATGATCTGACCGACCACGGTCGCAAAATGGCCGTACTGATTTTCGTTCAACATGACCAGTGCGCGAAGCAGTGTCACCAGTTTGTTGTTGATCGTTTCCACCAGAACCGGTTTCAGTGCCGAAGCACTCTCTACTGCTTTTTTGTCCGCCACTGCCGATTCATAGGCCACATAGGATGTTTCGAAATCAGCCTGAGCTTCCGCCAATGAACTGAGCAACAGGTCGATTCCCGGAAGAGTTTTGGTTTTCTCTTTCATGGCCGGAGTAGTTGCTTTGGAAAGAAACGCATTGATCAATCCGCTTTCCACGCCGTAGGTTTCAGTGGCCATTGATACACCGAACGGTGCAAAAACGTCGCTCAGAGCCGTCGCCGCCGCTCGGATTGGTTTCACCGGAACTGCCAAATAACCCGTAATTGCTTTGGCGAGATCGCGAATAATTTCATCGCGAACCCCATCTTTTTCATCCTGAACAGCAAAGGTTCTCTGCTGATTGATCATGACACTAATCGCGATCTCCTGTGTGTTGATTTCGCCCATGATTCCGGCGAGGTCGTTATTTTCTTTCAGCGCCGGTTCGCTGGCAAATGCGATTCCCATTTCCCGCGCTGCCGTGGCGAGAATTGATACCCTACATTTCGATTTGATCTTTCCGATCTTCTGCATAATGACACTCCTTTTCGTTGTTTAGTGTCGTCGTAATTCATTGGATAGAACTAATATACTACCGAACAATTCAGGTTGACAAATTTTTCGACTTTTGGGCATTTGCCCAAAGGAAGAAATGTGTTCCGGAGAGTCTTTGGGCTTTTACCCAAAGGACGAAAGGAGTTCCGGTGAGCCAATGGGCATTTGCCCAAACGAAGAAATGTGTTCCGGAGAGTCTTTGGGCATTTGCCCAAAGGAAGAAATGTGTTCCGGAGAGTCTTTGGGCATTTGCCCAAAGGAAGAAATGTGTTCCGGAGAGTCTTTGGGCATTTGCCCAAGGGTAGAGCGGAAGAAATACTTTGGGCATTTGCCAAGAAGTTCCGGTTTTGATTTTCGTCCTTGGACGACCCTAATTCAGCCCATGGAGAATCCATGGTGTTTATATGCGAAGAACCTTCGCCTGTTTGAGCGAAGAGAGAATTCTCTTCCTGCTTTGATTTTCGTCCTTGGACGACCC
>DYSA01000725.1 GCA_020726425.1 Fibrobacter succinogenes
CCCGTACCTGCCATCACCGGTGCAATACACACCGAGCATAGAAGAAGAAGCACGAGTGTTACACACTGAACTTTTAGTAATTTCATGTGGGATTCACTCCGTGTGTTGGAATAATATTCCCAGAACCGGAGAGATGGGTCAGAGCCGAAAGGTTTATGCCGGATTTCATGTAGAGCGTGTTGGTTTCCGGGTGAAGTTTATCGACTTGGAGGAGAATGGTGCCGTCAGATGCCTTTAGGTCCATATAGTCTCCACAGACGGTGTGAGTGATAGCATGGGGCAACATCCCTGAAACAATGAGAATACCGAGAGTGATAGTGATAATTGTGATGGGAAGTGAATACAACATATTGGCTTTGAAACGGACCCAATTACTTTTTTGATCTGTTGGGTTTGTCACATTAGCATGTAGCTGTGGAAAAAATCTTTTGATCAACCGATCCCAATAGAATGCAACAAAAATCAAAAACATGAATAAAATCGTTGAAATAATCCATACGGTCCACCACGCGCTCGATAACCCCTCCGCCTTCACACTTCCGATCCGCACCCAATAGAACTGGTTACCGTCAACGATAACATCCTCGGCGAGGTAAAGGTGGTATACGTCTGGGTTGAGTACAGGGGGGGAGTCATCGAGTTTGATTAAATGGACCCCGTCTTCGATAACTCGTGTTCCCGTACCTGCCATCACCGGTGCAATACACACCGAGCATAGAAGAAGAAGCACGAATAATGTACCTGTGAAAGAGTGCTTAGAAACAGATGCCATAATAATTCCCTTGTAAGTAGAATAACTAAATAAATCTTATGCAATCACCAACAACATCGACGATCTGGTGTTATACCCCCTTTATTTTGGCGTGGGATTTTCAATGGGTTTGATGGAACGGATATCGTGCTTGATAATAATTAGGTCACCAATTGCGATCAAGTTGTTAGTTGTTTTCTTGAGTGCCTCAGTTCTACGGCCTTTTCCTGCTATTGATTGTGAGATCGTGTAAAGATATGCGTCCTTTTTTTGACAGGCGATTGCTGGGGAATGTCGTGCGGGCAGGCGGCGGCACGAGCACTGCCCGCCACGCCATCAGTTAGCTGGGTTGTCATGATGTTGGGGAGTTGGAGCCGTTCTGTGTTTGAGAACGTCCCGTGTAAAATTGTATTGAATCGATGCT
>DYSA01000726.1 GCA_020726425.1 Fibrobacter succinogenes
CTGCTCTGTAGAAAACCTCAATCCATACAAATTGTATGAACCTGTCAAGGTTAGCGAGAATGATCTTACATGAGATTTCCTTCTTCTGAATCTGGAAAATACGGGATTTTAGGTCAGCCCCGAATCTTCTTTTCAGGACAGAGAATTTGGTTTCAACCAGGAATCGTTTACGATATCGTACAAAGTCAAAATTATCGGTCATTTCTTTTCGATATTTTCCCCAGACATTCGTGGTGCCCTGATGGATCCGAGCTGGAATAATCGAATCCGCGTTGAGAGTTTCACGAATATACCGGTGCATTTTCTCGGAATCATAACCCCGGTCCATGACATAACACTGAGATTTTTGGCGTTTACAGAATTTTTTTAGAAGTATGAATGCGTGTTTTGAGTCATGAACCCGGCTTTTGGATATCGTGAATCCGGTAATCACCTGCATATCAGTATCAATAGAAATCGATGTTTTCAGGAAATGTTTTCGGATTTTTCCTGTTCTTTCAGAGTAATAATGACTGCAGTACCCGCTGGTAAATCCGGATGAATCGATGGCGGTTGTGGAGATCACATCGTTTTCAGAATAGAATAGTTTCAGGGTATTTTTCAAAAGGAGATTGAAGTAGAGGGTTTTGATCCGACAGAGAAATTTTTGAAGGGTTGTGAAATGAGGAATAGTTGTGAGACCCAGTAGTGCTCGGATACGATCCATCTCTTCAAGGTTCCAAATGACTGTACGATAGTCTTCATTCCGATATTCTTTGAAGAGAATTAGTGTCAACAATTGATGTTGAGTGTAATCTCTCCGGGAATACTTACAAGAATACAGGGTCAGTCGCGTGGACTTGACAAGGGAATAGGCGTGTTTGATAAAACTGATAAACCGGCCGGACAATTTCTTATTTGTCTCCTTATTCGTTACTAGCATAACATTGTAAGGAGACACCGTACCTTAGATCTTTCGGTCGTTTTTTATTCGGTTTTTCTTCGTGAGAAAAATCATTTCTACAGAGCACAAAATTCAAACCACCTTGCAAATCAGATTTCTGCGGGCTGGAAATCCATCGTAGATCACTATTCCCCCCCATTGCAAACCGATGCAAAAGTGGAAGAAGACATAAATTTGGTAGAAGAGTTGTTACCGTGCAAAACCTGTATTTTTAGGAAAGATTCCAACTGCC
>DYSA01000007.1 GCA_020726425.1 Fibrobacter succinogenes
AAACCAAAACCATCAGAAGACTACCTGTAGCGGTTACGCCACTAAAGGGGATACCTATATAATTTTTAATGAAAAAAAACAAGTCATTCAGAGGTGAAGGGATAAAATGCTTGGGCAAAGAGATCAATAGTTGTGTAGATTACGATCATATTATTCAAAGGAGAGTATAGATGAGAGCATTATTACTGCTGTTGATAGTTCCGCTATTGTTAAGTGCCAAAGGGATGGTGGTTGGGTATATGCCGGACTATCGTCCGGAACCTTCGGTGGATCAACTGAAAAACGTAACCCATCTCGTCGCATTTTCACTTCAGGTAACCAGCGCTGGAGGGCTGACAAAAACAAATGTGCCTTCGTGGTTGAATAGTTCCTTTGTTACAAAAGCTCACGACAACGGTGCAAAAGTAATTATCTGCGTTGGTGGCTGGGGACGGTCCGATGGTCTTTCCGTTGCTACATCGAGTAGTAAAGCTACATTCATTTCGAACTTAACGACCTTTGTCACCGATAACAATCTTGATGGAGTCGATCTCGACTGGGAATTTCCTTCTTCGGGGGAAATGAGTTCCTATGGATCGTTTCTTACGGATTTGAAAAAAGCGCTCGGGAGTGATAAATATCTCTCTATTGCCGTTGGTGCCGGTCACAATCCGAAAGAGTTTCCCGCGTCAGTTTTTGCTGCTGTGGACGCGATCCATCTTATGGCATACGACATGGGTGATTCATGGCCCGCTCACAGCGACTATGCCAAATCGATTGAACTTATCAACAACTGGTGGAGTTATGGCAGTTCTGTATCTCCGACGTTCAAGAAGGAAAAGTTGGTGTTGGGGGTGCCCTTTTACACTCGCGGTGCCGGCGTTATCACCTATGCAGAGTTAATTGGCTCGGGTGGATCAACGGCTGCGAATTCAGATACCTATGGCGGTTATGACTACAACGGAATACCCACAATCCAAAAGAAAACTGCCGATGTGTATAACGCTCAGTACGGTGGAATAATGATCTGGGAACTTGCGCAGGATCTTGCTCCGACTCATCAGTATTCTCTCTTAAAAGCGATCAATGCCAAGACCGATGAACTGGGTGGTTACAGCGAAGGAAAGGCGTTTAAGCTTACGGTGACCGCCGGCTTAGGAGGAAAGATCACACCTTCGGGAACTATCATGGTAGATTCTTCGAAAAGCCAACTGTTTACAATCACTCCTGATCAATATTTTATCATCGATGAGCTGTTGGTGGACGGGAAAAGCCAAGAAGCTAAGAGTTCGTTTACGCTTTCTAATGTGGTGGCGGAACATTCGATCGTTGTCAGTTTCAAGAAGGATCCCACCGCTCCCGATCTGTTTACTCTGACGACGAAAGCGAATGCCAATGGAACAATTACACCGTTGGGATCGACGATAATTCCGGAATTGGGCAAATCTACGGTGAAAATAGCGGCGAATTCAGGGTATGTTGTCGATTATGTAAAAATCGATAACGTGGATCGCGGGCCTATTTGTTCAATTGCATTTAGTGCGATCTCGGCGGATCACTCTGTTGAAGCGTTTTTTAAGAAAGCGGTGGGCGGGGATCTGGGTAAATACGAAGTTTGGACATCTTCTATCGCGGTTCCCAATGGAGACACGGTGGCGTGGAACGATTCACTGTGGAAATACCAAGGGAGTCCGACTGCTGGTGGTTGGGGATCAAGTATGACGCCATCGATATCACTGGCATCAAGTTATGGAACTCCGCCGTGGCTTTTTGTCGGTCTCTACAATGATCTTCCTGATACATTGATAACTGCAACCGCGACCTATGCGAGCGCGTTGGATGGAAGTGATACGCTTACTATCAAGACCGATTCTTCGAGTGGCGGGAAAATCTACGGAACCAATACCGAAAAGATTGTTGTAAAAGGTACGGCAATTGAGTATGAAGGATCAATAAAAGAGTCGGGAAAGAGTATTGCTATTTCGGGTACGGGACGTTCATTCTTCGCTCCTGTAGGGGGAAATTACTCTGTATCTCTGTTTGATCTTCGCGGGAGAGAACTCTACAATGCCACCGTTTTCGCAAATGCTGGGCAGACAGTTCCCACTATGATCGATCAGGGCTTTGTATCCCGTGGTGTCTATTTAGTACAAGTTCGTTTGGGATCAGTTCAGATGATTTCGCGGATTCAACGATAGAAAATCGTGCACTTCGGTAGATGTGCCGAAGTGTATCTTTTTCAATCAATAAGGAGTATTCGATGAAATCTATTCTGATCATTTTGGCAACAGCAGTTGCACTTTCAGCTCAAGGAGTTCTGCCGGTTACGCTTGATATTATGGAAGAGCTAAAGCAGAACTATAAAAATGGAGAAATTGATTCATACATAGAATCAGTCTTAAAAAATCAGAATATTTCCGAAGAAGATTCACTCACCGCGGCAGATGAAATTGAGCGGTTTTTCGACTCTGATCAGTTTGTGGAAACGGGTGCTCAGT
Organism: Fibrobacter succinogenes; assembly: GCA_020726425.1. Classification (GTDB taxonomy): domain Bacteria; phylum Fibrobacterota; class Chitinivibrionia; order Chitinivibrionales; family Chitinivibrionaceae; genus JAIFMU01. The sequence continues at coordinate 2,478 of DYSA01000007.1, forward strand.
ACTTGAGTTCTCTGTTTACAGAACGTGAGTTGCAGGAGATGCATGCGGTACTTCGGGATAGTTCGTTGAGAAATGATCCAAACTTTGCCGGTGCAGCAAAACTCGACCAGATGATGAATCGGCTAAAACCCTATATTATCAAGTATCTGCGACACCTTACGAGATAACTCGGTTACCCTTTTTGGTAATTCCCCGTGATAATCCGACTTCCTCCTCCGCGAACCAACTGCCCGTGATCTAAAGAGATTTCGCGGTAGTGGGTGCGTTCCAGAAAACTGCGGTCATGAGTTGCCATGATCACAGTGGTTCCCCAACTGTTGATCTGTTCAATCAAAGAAAAAATGTCATCAGAGATCGCTCTGTCAAGATTTCCCGTGGGTTCATCGGCGACAAGTAGTTTTGGTTCATTGACAATCGCTCGTGCAATGGCGATTCTTTGCTGTTCGCCGCCAGAGAGTTGGTTTGGTTTGTTTGAGTTTTTGTGAGAAAGTCCAACCACGGTAAGTGCTTCGAAAACTCGACGTTTGATTTGTCGTTCAGTTCCTCCACCGACGCGAGCGGCAAAACAGACATTGTCAAACACGGTGCGATCACTGAGAAGGCGTATGTCTTGGAACACAATTCCCATTTCCCGCCGAAGTTTTGCTATTTCGCTGAATTTTGGATGGTGGCGGGTCGAGGAAACCCGACCAAAGACAGAAAGCATTCCATCAGAGGGGAACTCTTCCATGATAATGTGCTTGAGAAGTGTCGTTTTTCCAGCACCACTCTGGCCGGTGAGAAAGACAAACTCTCCGTTTTCTATGGTGAGAGAAACATCTCGAAGTGCTTCAAACGAAGAATCGTAGACCTTGCGAATATGGCTAAACTCAATCACCGATCAGATCCGTTTGAGAAGGAAATGGATACGCTCAGCCGTGGATTTCACCGGTTCTGGAGAGAACTCATTCCAGACTGCTTCGATGGTAAATAGATCCTTGGGAACCACAGAACTGATCTCATCAACAGAGAAAAGATACTGAATATGCTCTTCTTCAAGGCGAAGATAGGATTCATTTTCGCTGTGTTTTACAAAAATATCAAAGAGATTCCGCTGTGTTTTTGATTCGGGATCGAAAAATGAGTGGCGGATATACGCACCGGAATCATAGGAGTCCGCTTCCATATAGTCGTCAAAGTTCATTCTTGAATTGTAGATAGTCGTGATATCAAAGAGAAAACATCCGCCCGGTTCAAGAATCGTGGCAACTTCGCGGAATGTTTGCGCATACTCATCAAGAGTTTTGAGATAATTGATTCCATCGAACAGGAATATGACCAAATCATAGGTGCGGCTAATCGGGAGTGATCGGCAGTCAGCACAAATGTAGTCGAGCCCTTTCTCCCAAGCAGCTTCACACATAGAAGGAGTTATGTCTGAACCAGAATAGTTATACCCCACATAGGTGAGAATCGCACCGAGTGTCCCCGTGCCTCCGCCCAGTTCAAAGATTGAAATGTCGCGATCGTTGAACTGTACCTGTTTAACGTGGTTGATCAGTTCAATCCAGTTCTGGTAGGGAACATAGGACATCATATTATCATAGACAAGAGCTAGATTGCGATACGGCACGGAATCTCCTTACTGGTATTTCTGAATGAAAATGTCTTTTCTCCACGTTTTCACGAGAGCGGCAAGGCGTTCTTGAATCAACATCTGGCGAGCGAACTGTTCGATCTGCGTCCAGTCGTCTTCAAGAGCCATCGCGCGATTTTTTTCATACTGTGAAATACGGTAGAGGAACAGCGTATTGTCCTGTGAAATCACTGTTGAGAAGGTTCCGATATTCATGTCAGGAAGCGTTGAACGGATTGTTTTGTCCAGTGACGCAACATTCTGCCACTCTAATTCACCTTTGTAGGCGCGAGATACCGGTTCTGTGCTGAGATCGGCCACCGCTTTGCCAAAAGTTTCAAAATCTGGAGCTGTTAAACGGATCGAATCAAGAGTGGCGGTGGTAGAAGCAACTTCTACGTCCGAAGGTTGAACGGGAATCAAAATGTGAAGCGCATGTACGCGGTTATCGCGGCGTTCGAGAACTTTAATTAAATGGAAACCAAGGCGGGTTTCGATCGGCTGGCTCACTTCACCTGGCTGAAGAGTAAAGATGATCTGTTCCAGACGAATCATCGAGAGCGTTCCTTTTGAAACGAAGCCAAGATCACCTGCCGTGGCAACCTGTTTGTCGGTGGAGTATTTTTCTGCAAGGCTCAAGAAATCTTCGCCATTTTCGACGGAACGCTGACGGATTGCATTCACAGAAGCAAACGCTTGCTGACGAAGAATGCTATCAGGCTGAAGAGCAATTTCGAGTTTCTGAAGTTTTACACTTTCACCAACTGGGGGGAGTGAGTCGCGAAAGTTTGTGTAGAATTCACGTACTTCATTGCGACTCAGTTCTGTTCCTGAAAGATAGAACTGCTGAACACGCTGGCGAACCAACTCTTGCTGTACTTGCTGGCCAATCTTATCGCGGAAATCTCTAAAACTGATTCCCTGTTCTGCCTGAAGTGCTTGAGCAAGTTGTTCTTCGTTGATCTTGTTCTGTTTCATGATTCCGTTTATGCGGGAATCGACCTGCTGGCTAATATCAGATTGAGTGATGACGACATTGGTATCTTTGGCAGTGTGAACGAGAAGCACCAATCCATCGATCAGTTCATCCAGCGCTTCGGCATACATCATATTCTGCATCAACATATCAGCATTTCCACCGGTGGCGCTTAATTTCATCTGAACAAACGCGGCTACATCTGACTGGAGAATCACCGAGTCACCGACGACAGCGGCGACGCCGTCAAGTCCTTTGGGTGTTTCTGCTGCAGCGGAGATAAAAGGGATTGTTAGCATGGTGAGTAGCAGAATCATTTTGTTCATCAAAAAACCTCTTATTGAAATTACAAATATTCGGGTATACAATGGTACAATAGTGATGGATCAGATTTCATTTAAGATCAGTTCTCTACCACAATTGAACAGACACCGAAATATACACCCCTGCGTTCACAGGGTAAACACGAAAAACAATTAATGTATATTAGGACAACATCATGTCTGAAAACAGATCAATTTGGGAAGAAACTATGTCAGCATTACGACTGCTACTTCTGTTTAGTATTTTCTTCCCGATTTCCACTTTCGCCTCTTCTCTTTCCAGTGGTGTTCTCGATCTCTCCCTCATGGAAAATAGAGATAAATCCATGCCGATTCTCGGCGAAGTATCACTGTACTGGAAACGATTTCTCACCAGTTCGCAACTTGATACGGCAACGCCATCAGCTTCCATGACACTTCCTGGAGTATGGGATAATGTAGTCTTAAATGACTCTTTAATAGGTGCATCGGGGTATGGAACAATTATGTTTCGCGTTGCGGCGAGTCCGTATGCACGACAACATCTGGCGATTTTGCTCACGCCTGTTTTTTCGAGTTATCGATTGTATGTCGATTCGACACTTGTGGTGAAATGTGGTGATCCACAACGGCGTCCAGAATCGACCATAAGTGCTTCGAAACCGAAACTTGCGGAGTTTAGTTTTGTCGGTGATACGGCCAAGATAATCATGCATATTACCAATTTTACGAACAATCAAGGTGGGCCGTGGCAAACGATCTATGTTGGCGCTAAGAAAGCTGTGTTCCGGCAGTTTCAAATACATCAATTGTATGATCTCTTTCTTTTAGGTGGAATACTGGCATTTACTTTGGCCTATTTTTTCACTTTTTTTATGATCAAGCACGACCGATCTCGCATGATTTCCCTCTGGTTTGCGTTGTATACTTCCATGTTGTTTATCCGACTTCTCACCACGAGCACTCATTCAGCATACATACTAATTCCCGTAGTACCGACGAGCTTAGTCAAACATCTTGAGTACTTATCTTTTTTCCTGGCACCGCTTTTTTATCACTGTTACATACATCTTCTGTTTGAGTCAGTGAGTAGCAAGCGAGTAATGATATTAGTTCGCTATGTTGCTCTTGTGTTGAGTGGTATATCAGTGTTGACACCTCAAATTATTCATTCGCAAGCTGTTATGCCGTTTCAAATATTTATTCTGCTTTTGATGGTCTATCAGATAATTATTAGTATTCTGGCATATCGTCAAGACGAACGAAAAAGTGCGGTCCTCTTCATTAGTACTGTTATATTGTTTATTTCTGTGGGGCACGATATTGCACAAGGGTATGGGTATGGATTGACTATTCCCTTAATACCGCTGGCAGGTGTAGCAACTGCGATCGTGCAGACGTATTATGTTGCTCGTAATAGTCATTTTATGTTTGTTGAACGAGATCATTGTGCACAAAGACTCTCGGCGGTGAACGATACACTTTCCTGTTTTGTTCCCAATCAATTCTTTTCATTATTGGGGAAATCTCCGGCAACCATCGAGGTGGGCACTCAAATCCGAAAGCGCATGGCTGTGGCATTCTGTGATATTAGAAATTTAACATCGCTATCCGCAGACATGGGAAATGAAGAAAAGTTTGGATTTGTAACCGCATTTCTCAAAGAAGTAACGCCAATTTTTTCTCGTCACGGTGGCTTTATCGATAAGTACATTGGTGATTCGGTCATGGTTATCTTTCCGGAAAAACCGGAAGATTCAATGAAAGCTTCGTTGGAGATTCTGTCCCATTTTCACTCCCCTGATCTTTCACAAGATTGTGCGAAAATTCGTGTAGGAATAGGGATCCACTACGGAATTATGACTCTGGGTGTTATTGGCGCTGATGAGCGTATGGAAAATACGGTGATTGGTGACGCGGTAAATACTGCGTCACGCATGCAAAGTTTGACACATAAATTTGATGCCGATCTCATTGTAAGTAATGAAGTTCTGAGCGGTGGTCGCTTTGAAAATGAGACGTTCCATCTTCGGTCTCTGGGAGCATTGGCAGTCAAAGGAAAACGGGAACGGACAACGATTCAAGAAATTTTCTTTGTTACTGATGGTCAGAATTCGCCAAAGCTAGAATCGAGAAACTCTTTTGAACAGGCTATTGTATTCTACGAAGCAGGCCAGTACGCCCAAGCAGAACAGCTATTTCTTCAGGCACTTCAAGTATCACCTAATGATGCGGCGGCAAATGCCTTTTTAGATAGTTGCCGTCATGGTGGAACTCAAATATTGACAACAAAATAGGATGATTATGAGGCTGTACCATTTCTTCTTTGTTCTGTTGTTGTGGGTGAGTGGAAGCTTAGCCGCCAGTGTGACCTGTTCGCGTGGTGTGCTCAATCTGCAGTCGATTAGCGAAACTACTCACCGATATATCCCAATTCGAGGAACGGTTCCACTCTATTGGCAGACCTTTCTCCATCCCGAATCAGTTCGTGGTTTGGAAATTTCTCCTACTGCATATATGCCGATTCCGGGAAATTGGAACGGTTTGAAATCGGCAAACGGGAAACTTCCGGGGATTGGCTGGGGAACAATTGTTATTCACGTCATTCCACCGACAAAGCCGACTAAACTGGCATTAAAAATTCCTGCGATACGCACTGCCTACACCCTTTTTGTCGATTCGATGGTTCTTGCAAGTGCCGGTGTTCCGGGGAATTCACTTGAACGGTCGGCACCAGCATATCAGCCTCAAATTGTAACACTTCCTCTGAAAACAGAACCGTATGATCTCATTTTTAATATCTCTAACTTTAGCAACAACAAGGGCGGTCCTTGGCAACCGATGTACATCGGTGAATCGGCAAGCTTGTATCAGATGCACAGCTTATCCGTTCTTTATGATGTTTTTATTGCAGGACTTCTGTTCTTTTTTGTGATAATCAACCTAACAAACTATCAGTTTAATCGAACAATATTTTCTCGTGGGGTGATCTTTCCGCTTGCCGGGTTTACCCTCGCAATATTGATTCGAACAATGCTAACCGGCGAAAGAATTCTCTACTTCCTTTTGCCGAACATATCCTCGGAGTTTTTTGTTCGAGTCGAATATGTAGCACTTTTTAGCGCTGGGGTTTTGTACCATCATTTTATTCATAATCTGTATCGCGGAGTCAGTAGTGAAGCTATTCGGAAGTATGTTTTTTATGCCGGGATTGCATTTATTCTGTTGGCGATTTTGCTTCCCGTTCAGTACAGTTCAAATTTTGTGATCCTCTTTCATGTTAATATTTTTGTTATCATGCTCTATCAGATCTATCTCTCCTATTCTTCACGACGTACTTACAAAAGTAGCAGTATTGTAAATATTATTTCCATCATTGTCATGTTTATCGCCGCCCTTCACGATATGAAAGAAAGCAATGGAAATGGATCGATGCTGTCGCTCTCTCCCTTGGCCAGTTTTTTTGTGATTCTTGTACAGACAGTATTGCTTACTCGATCGCAAGCTAATGTTTACAGGGAACGAGCTCTCATGGAAGTAGATCTTACAAAGATAAATAATACGCTTTTGAGATTTGTTCCTAAGCAGATCTTTACCATTCTGGGTACTACTCCTGACAAAGTAACCCTCGGTATGAAAAAGGACTCAATTTTTACTATTATGTTTGCTGATATTCGCGGATTTACTGCACTTTCTGAACGAATGTCACCAGAGATGAATTATACATTCATCAATCGGTTTTTATCTGTGGTTACCCCCGTTGTCACTTCTTACAATGGATTTATCAATAATTTTATGGGCGATGCCTTTGTGGCAGTATTTCCCACATCGGCTGTTGATGCTGTGAAAGCAGCTCAGGAAATCCAACATATTATGGCTTCTGGTGATCAGTTTGACTCTTTCATGTTGAAAGAGCCTCTTTTGCTAGGAATCGGAATTGATTATGGAGCGGCGACTTTGGGGATTCAAGGTGGTGAGACGCGAATGGAAAATACTCTTCTCGGCCCCACTGTGCGGTGCGCTTCGCGGCTTGAAGAGTTGACCAAATCAACCGGAGCTGCAATTCTCGTGTCACAACGGGTGACTATGGAGTTGCCAGAATCCATGTGTGAAGGACGGTCGTTCGGAAGTGATAGTAGTGGAATTATTCAGCTTCAAATCTATGAACTCTATGCCGGAACAGATAGCGCAGAAACGAAACGGAAACGTCGCACCGAGCAATTAGTCAATGATGTGGTGGAGTTGATGACTGAAAAAAAATATCGTGAAGCATTGGAAATTCTCGCCACGGTTTCTTCTGATATTCTGAAATATGACCGAGGTATAACGTATCTTTTGAATCGTGTGCGTGAAGCCCTCGGTATTTACGAAGTCGGCCAATAGAGACGATCATTCAGTTTAGGTGCTATTGTTGCTTGTAGTATGAACGGTTGAGGGTTTCGTAGATCCAATAGTTTTCCAAAACTCGTTTAACGTAATTCCTTGTTTCACTGAATCCTATACACTCTGTAAAATAGACTGGATCAGAAAGAACCGATCGGTTTGCTTCGATCCATTTTTTCACATTGTGAGGCCCTCCGTTGTATGAAGCGATTGCTTTGACGTAATCACCATCGAACTGCTTAAGCAATTTCCCAATATAAAAAGTTCCAAATTTGATGTTTACTGATGGATTAAACAGATATGAATCCGCGTAACTTGTATCGAGATCGGCGGAAATCTCTTTTCCTGTGTAGGACATTATTTGCATCAACCCCATTGCCCCGACAGGAGATTTAATCGTGGGGTGAAACATACTCTCTTGTCTCATAATTGCGCGAACGAGATGTTGATTGACTTTGAATCGCTGTGTTGATTCGGTAATTGCTTCGGGGTAAGCTCGAGGATAGAGTCTGTTTATAAACTCTTCTGGAATATCCTTTCGCAAAGCAACGGGGATTGAATAGTAGATGCTCTTGCTAATCTTGAACGCTTTTTGATGTTCGCCGATTAGCTCGTAAAATTTGCTCAGCTCGAACAGTTGAGCAGGATTTTTTGAAGATCGTATTTGAATTGGTTCGATAAGCAAACGTGCTTCATCAAAATATCCCAGTGTTCCCAGTTGAACCGCGCGTTGAAAACGTTTCGCACTATTCTTGACTGCAAGCGTATCTTTGGGGTCGTGAGAAATCTTTTTGACTTTCTCAAACCACGAATCAAAGGAAGAACGACTTAAGGATGCGGTGTCTTTGGTTCCGAGGGCTTCACGTGCTCTCCATGCGTAATAGTCAAGTGGCCAGAGAGATATGGTGTTTGTAAGGGATACTATTCGGAGAGAATCGTTGTTGAGTCCTTCGTAACAACGGGCTTGCCAATATTCTGTTCCAGGAACAAGCGGTGAGTTTTTGTGCGTTTTAGCAAATGCTTTAAATGAGTCAATTGCCTTGAGGTACTCTTTGTTTCTGTACTGATTTAAGCCGATCCGAAATGCTGCATCGTCAGCATATTTGTAATCGGGCATGGTCGAAGCGATAAATGAAAAACGAGCGATTGCTGAGTCAAGTTCACCTTGCTCTTCTGCCTGCCACGCTTTGTACCAGAGAATATCCTGACTCTCATTTGCATTTGGATAACGGCTAACGAAATCAGAGTACCAGAAATCCGCAGTTTTGTCATTCCCCATGTTTCGATATGAGCGAGCTGTTTTTAGGACTAGGTCAGCTGTATATCCGTAGAGTTTGAAATACTCTTCGGAATATTTTGTGACGTTCTCCCAGTTTTTTAATGTGTAATTGAGAGATGCTCGAAAGGGGAGATACGATTTTTGGTTTACGGAATCTGAAAAATCAGGACGCGATGATACAATGTTAATCCATTGACTTGCATCGCTATACGCTCCGATTTCGTTGAGGAAAATAGAGTGTTCATAGATTCTGTTCACAGAAAATGGTTCGCGAATAATTGCAGTATCGCGAATGGATTTTTTGAGATCCATACCTTTTCCCGCTTTTGACGCAACACCTAATAGTGAATCGAGTTGAACTTCGGTAACTCCTTGAGAAAGTCTCTCTTTTAATTTTACAAAAACGGTATCTATTGATACCTGTGGTGTCGGTGTTGAATCTGTGTAGGCGAGAGCGTGCCAGCCTTCTGATTTTAAGAGTTGTTGGTTTGCTTTTGTAATGGAATCTGCACGTTGTACTAGATAGTATCGATACGGCTTTAGATCAGTTTTTTCTGCTGCGGTTCGGAACGCTACGATTGCGTGTGAAGGATCGTTGAGGAGAAGTTCAATATCTCCAATGCGCCGATAGGCAAAGGGGGTCAGTTCTACAGAACGACTGATCACTGCTAACAGGAATCGTTTTGCTTCACTATAATCCTTTTTTAGTATCGCCAGTTCTGCTTGCTTCATCAGCTGATACTCGGGATCTTTTGCCTTCTTATTGGTTAATAAATCTTCAGCGGTTCGGATATTTCCTGTTCGAATTTCCCAGTTGCCATCTAAGTCGTGAACCGAAGATATTGTATAAAGAGATGCAGAATAGAGGGGTAACAAAAGGCCGAGAATCATCAATGGAAAACGCACAAAAGCCTCCGGAACTACGCGATCCCTTCACAGAAGAGATCGCGTACTATTGTCATATCAGATTGTTACTTTGAGAATAACTCGACACCGATCAGTGTCAGTTGCGGTATATAGGTTATGAGAAGCACAATTGCAAACTTCTGAAATAAGAAGGGGATTACGCTGCGGTAAATTTCAATAAGTGGTTTTTCAAATCGCAATGACGCGAGAAACAGGTTCATTCCCACAGGTGGGGTTAGGTATCCCAGTTCAAGGTTCGCGAGAAAGATTATTCCTAAGTGAATTGGGTTGATTCCAAACGCCGAGGCGATAGGAAGAATCAATGGAACAACCACAATGATCGCGGAAAAAATATCCATAAAACAACCAACACCGAGAAGTGCAATATTGAGAAGTAAAAGAAAAATAAATTTCGATTTTGGATCAGTTGGATCAAGAATCTGACTCACTGCTTCGGTGAGTTTGAGCGGAATCTCTGCATCGACAATGAAATAGGATAATCCTTTTGCTGCCGCAAGAATGACAAGAACACTTCCCGCGATTGGCGCTGCTTTTAAAAGTACTTGAGGAAGCGTTTTTATTGTGATATCTCTATGGATAACCATGTTTACGACAAGCATATACACAACGGCTACGACTCCTGTTTCAATAAGAGTTGCCTGCCCGGTGAAAAAGAGCACCACAATGAGTACAGGGAGAATAAGTTCAGGCATTGCCCCGCGGAATGTAGTTGCCACTTCTCTGAAACTAAAAGGTGTACGCGTGTCCACTGAAATTTTGGGGCCTTTCATAACTGCGTACACCGCAAGCACACCAATCATGACAACGCTGGGGAAGATCCCGCCGGCAAACATATCTTTGATACTAATTTGAGCTTGGACTCCATAGAGAATAATCGGCAAACTTGGAGGAAGAAGCAATCCGACACTTCCTGAAGCCGTGAGATACCCCTGTGAGAATCGTTCGTTGTATCCCTCTTTTGAAAGAATAAAGTGGAGGAGGCCACCAAGAGCGAGAATTGTAACACCTGAAGCGCCGGTGAATGTCGTGAAAAATCCACACACAAGAACCGCCATAATTGCCATTCCACCGGGAATTCCACCGAGAAGGGAACGGAAAAATGCGACGAGTCGTTCGCCGGACTTACTTTCAGAAAGGATAAATCCCGCAATTGTGAAAAGGGGAATCGTTGGGAAAATTTCACCAGTCAAAACAGAGTAAGCTTCATTGGGGATATATCCAAGCATCTGTTCATTTTTGAAAAACAGAAGTGCCGCAAATCCCGCAAGTGCAACGAATACCGGTGCTCCAAATGCAGTTGCAAGAAGCAAGAGAATCATTAACGGAACGAATAAAGCTCCAAACAACGGAATCGATGGTGTAAATGTCGGTGCAATTTTTTCAAATAGTAGTGTAGGCATTCCGAAAAGACCGAATGCAATGCTGATTGCAATAAGTATCGAAATAATTCGCAGAAGATTTTTCTCTTGTCGCGCAGCCCGAAAGGCCATAACAAAAAATCCCAAGGGAAAAGCGATGGTAAAGAGAATTTGAGGAACTCCTCCGACTTTTTCACCGATAGAGACGGCGAGAAAGTGGTCGATTGAAGCAAATCCTAGGGTAACCAGTACCGACGTTGTTACTGTTGCCACAAAAAAGCGAATAGCTTCCCGAAATTTATCCGGCATGATCTGTTCTAATACTGCCAGTGATATATGATTGCCATCGCGAGATGAAATCATTGCTCCCGCCATAGTTAGCCAGATCATGAGATGTCGCAGGAATTCAGCAGCACTGGCATTTCCTGTGCCACCGCTTTTGCGAGCAACCATGTCAATAAACGGAAGTAACACGATAAAAAACAGAGTTGTCAGCATTACCGTGTTTTCAAAAAAACGGTACGAGAAGCGAATTCGTTCTTTCAGAACCACGGTTATTTTCCTTTGTTCAGTGCTCGATAGTCGGCAATATGTTTCTGTACCATTTTATATGTAGCGGGATCTACTTGTGTTCCCATTACTGATTTGATTGCTGTTTCTGCGACTTTGTTCCATTCTCCATATTGTTCTTTGGGAATGATGTTTACTTTGAGACCATTTTCTTTCATGATCGCAATTGCATCCGTATCGGCTTTGTTGATTTCACCTTGCACTGATTTTCCGATTTGATTAGCCGATGCAATCAGTTTTTTCTGCATATCCGGAGTGATTTTGTTCCAGATAGATGTTGAAACAATCACCCCACCCATGAGCGGTGCCCATTTCATATCTGCCATGTTTTTTGCAAGGCCAAACCATTGTAGCGCAGCTGCCGATAGAGGTGTTGTTGCAAATGAAGTTACCATTCCACTCTGAAGCGATGTCATTACGTCATTAGTAGAAAGAGGCACAGGATTGAAGCCTGCATCGCGCCAAACTTGAACCGAACGTGCATCACCAGCGTAAACGAACATTTTCTCTTTTTTCATCTCGATTGGTTTAGTCACAGGATTTTTGGTGAAAAAATGAATCCAGCCTACTTGGGTCCAGATAATTACTTTCGCTCCACGTTTTTCCAGCTCTTTTTCAAAGATAGGTTTCATTTTTTGGAATACATAGTTGAACTCTGCGTCATTCGCGTACATCATGGGCAATTGTGCTGCGAGGATTCCCGGATAGAGGTCGTTCATGCCGAGACCCGTGAGTGCTGATCCACCGAGAAGATTAGTTTTCATTTTGCGAAGCATGTCTTTTTCATCGCCGGCGATTCCTCCGGGGTACACTTTCAGTTGTACCGTTCCGCCGGAAATGCGATTCCATTCGGAGCTGAGTTTCTGAAGGGCGTTGTCCCACGGTGAATTTTGTGGAGCAAGACTTCCCAGTTTAATAGTGACGGCAGATGCTGAACAGATCAGTAATAACGTTGTAAGTATCGGGAGTGCAATTTTTTTCATAGGTAATCCTAACGTTTATTGTGCTTCGGTTTCTGTTGACTGTTCCAGTACGTCAGATTCATCGGAAAGTGATTCGTCATCTGATTCTTCAAGATCATTGCCTACAAAGAAATCATCAGCATGATTAAAATACCAGTTTGCTTTATTCTGCTGAATCGTTCTAAAGAGAAGGTTGTCGCGATTGTCTTCAGGGTTTATTTCTATCGCTTTCGCTATTAATTCATCGAAAAGCTCCCGGTTTTGACCAGGAATAGCAACTGCAGTTGCATAGGCAGTATAAGGCCCCGCAGAATTTTCTTTGGTTAATTCAACAGCTCGTTCAAAGTGAACTTTTGCTTTCTCGAGATCGCCACCCATTGAAGATGGCATTGCTCCGTAGAACGAAATGAGGAATTCGTCGATCGCTCCGGTTCCGTATGAAGGATCAAGTTCTTCGACTCGTTTCATCACTTTTACGGCTTTGGGAACCGAAAGTGCGAGTTTCATGTCAAACTTATCCGTAGTGAACGCACCCATCCATGAAAGGCCAGTCCAGTATAGAAGTGAACAATCTTTTTTGGTCATCATCGCCAGTGCGGAATCGGCATTTGTTTTGAACTGTTCGCGGAATCCAGGGTGATTTAGTTCCAAACCTTCAAGTCCGTATTCGCGGGAACGAAGGTACATTTTTTTTGCTCTTTGGTACATCTGTAGTTTTTGGAAGCTCTGTTCAGAAGGGAGAGTATCTGCGGGGAAATGAATGAATGCGTAGCTATAAGAACAGAACACCGCAGCAGTGGAGCCGTGAATTCCTGCATGCTTTGGATTTTTCTCCAGAATTGTTTCGTAGAGTTTCATTGCAAGGGGAAGTGCATCGGCCATAAGTTCGGGGTCATTGTCGCGGGTGAACGCAGATCCTTGGGATTCTCCAGAGAGGCCATCAGCCATCTTTTTGAGAATAATTTTCGAACAACCGGTAAAAAGAAGAAGAAAGGCCGGAAGAATCAGGGCGAGACGTTTCACGGATACTCCTAACAAAAGTCACTAAATATTGTGTTTAATATAGTTTTGAAAGGAGCTTTATGGGGATGAAAACAAAAAAGGCTCGCTATAAAGCGAGCCTTTTTTGGTACTCCGTAGGGGAGTTGAACCCCTCTTGCAGGAATGAAAATCCTGAGTCCTAACCGATAGACGAACGGAGCGTATATGTATAAAGAAAAATGGTACTCCGTAGGGGAGTTGAACCCCTCTTGCAGGAATGAAAATCCTGAGTCCTAACCGATAGACGAACGGAGCATTTTTCTAACATACCAAAGAACTGTTCTTAAGAACGGCTCAAATATACACCTGATGAATCTGTAAAAGCAAGAAGAAAAGAGTTTTTTTTGGAGAAAGAGAATGAATCATCCAAAAGGCTCGTTTCTGTTATAGATTAAGGGGCGATAGTAATCTATAAAATCAACAGAATCCGCCTGCACAAAGGAGCTTTCGTTGTCAGCAAAATCCAATCAGAAACGCTTGCATATTGGTGTGCTCATCTCCTCACTGGAAGAAAATTGCCAATCCAAACTGTGGAAAGGTCTCGAAGAGCGTGCCCGCGAATGCGATGTCGACATTACAGCCTACCTATCTACGTTTCAACAAAAAGATGGAATGCTTGAAGAGCACTACTCGGTAGTATTTGACGCGATTGAACACAATAATTCGCTCGATGGAATAATTTTATTTAGTGGGTTTGTTGCTGAAGACATTGGCTTTGAAGGTATTGAATCATTTATTTCTCGGTGTCGAACTAAACCACTTGTTTCTATTGCAATGACGTTTCCCGGCGCTACATCTCTTCTTGCAGATAATAAGTCGGGAATATACGAAACGGTTTCTCATATGGTTTCGGTTCACGGGTATCGTCGTATCGCTTTCGTGAAAGGTCCCGATGACCATCAGGAGGCTATCGAAAGATTTACTGGGTATTGCAATGCCCTTGCCATTGCTGGGATTCCCATTGACGAAAACTTGGTGCTCTCGGGCCATTTTAGCATTGGATCTGGTGAAGATGCGGTGCAAGAGCTCTACGATATTCGCAAAGAACGCGTAGATGCAATCTGTTGCGCCGATGATGAAACTGCCATGGGGGTTATTAACGAACTCTCGCGCCGAGGAGTTGCTGTTCCTCAAGATGTGGCCGTGTGCGGTTTTGACGACATTGAAGATTCTGAGATTATAACGCCTTCGTTGACCACTGCTGCTCAGCCCTTTTATGAAATGGGGCGCGAAGCGGTCAGTTCTTTGATCGAACAAATTTTGGGGCAGTCGGAAGTTAAAACGGTCTACCTTCCTGCAAAACCGATAATCCGCCAGTCGTGTGGGTGTATCACAGATCTTCCGCCGATTCTCAAGTCGGAAGATCAGCGCGAAACCATTCAGAAAACTATGGCTGTTCATTCTGCTCATCTGTTTCGGTCAACGACAATTTCTCCGGTCGATCGTGAACGTTGGACTGGTGCGATTTGCAATCTTCTGGGCAATTCTTTTCAAGCAGAGCCATTCTTAAAAGAGGTTGATCGCATTTTGATCGCCTATCGTTTCAGAACCCCAGATCTTTCGCCGTGGAAAATGTGGTTTGCCATTTTGCAAGCCGAACTTCGCACGTTAGATCTTTCCGTTGAACACTATGCCGATCGTTCTGAGGCGATTCTTCAGGCTGTGCAATTGGTTGATAGCGCGGAGTACCGAAGTCGGCGGTATTTAGAAATTCAGAATGGCGAAGCTCAGTGGCAGGTTCGCGGGATCGCTCAATCTTTGGGGACGTCTTTTGACACAAAAACTCTTGCGGAACGGTTGCGTTCTGGAGCGGAAGAGCTTGGTATTCGAACGGTTATGGTGTTTCTCTACAATGAACCGTGTGTGTACTCAAAATGGGTGTCGCCCAAATTTGTCACCTATGTCTATGGGTTTAATGAACGAGGCGAGATTCGACCGGATATGCACGAGTTACTTCTGCCTATTCATGAAATTCAAGATTTAATTCGATGTGAACAGAAACGCCACCGATGCACGCTCTTTTACATGCCACTCTTTTTTGGCCCTGAACAAATCGGCGTGATTTTGATGGAGCACAATCAGAAACGGCCCATTGATATTTATGAACCGCTTCGGTTAAATGTGTCCACGGCCCTGAAAGGTGCGGCGCTGTTTGAAAAAATTGAACGACAGTCGATCACTGATGAACTAACTCAACTCTATAATCGTCGTGGTTTTGTGACGTTTTCGTTGTCGCGGCTCGCTCACATGAGAAGATCTGCGGTAAGCTCTTCGCTCTTTTTTATCGACATGGATGGACTTAAGACTATTAACGACACTTATGGGCACAAAGCAGGAGATCACGCGATTCAGGCGACCGCGGATATTCTGCGGGAAACACTTCGCGAAGGTGACATTGTCGGGCGAATGGGTGGCGATGAGTTCACGGTTCTCGCTTCAAATGTGAGTGAAGCACAAACGGTTGAAATCACCCGCCGTCTTCGAAAATCATTTGAAGAGTATAATCGGAAATCAAAGCTACCATATAGTGTGAGTTGCAGTATTGGTACGCAGGTCTTAACCCTCTATACTGAAGAAGCATTTGAAATGGCACTTCAAAAGGCCGATGAACTTCTCTATTTAGAAAAAAGTGAGAAGCGAAAAAAAGGAATTGGTCGTCTTTGAGATCTGGAAAGCCGGTAGCAATATCGGCTTTTTTATTTCGTTTGCACGATGTTGCTGATTTCACAAGCTAGGGGAACTGTCGATCCGGCAAAGTCGTGGATCACCGATTTTGATTTTCGTGCACGGGACTCATAAAGATTATGGTCTTCAAAGATGGTTGCAAAATCTGTTTGGAATTCAGTTTCTGAAATTACGCTGGTTGCTGCGCCTGTTTCGATCGCTCGACGTGCTTCTTGAGAGTGGTGAAATTTGGGTCCAAACCAGAGTGGTAGTCCAAATGCTGCCGGTTCTGCCACATTGTGAACTCCTTTTCCGCATGCCCCACCAATGTAGGCAAAATGACTTTTTGAATAGAGTGCAGCCAAAAGTCCAATTGTATCAATAATAATAAGTTGAATAGATTCACGGTCTTTTGTCGATTCGAGTTTACTGTAACGTTCCGACAAAATTCCCCGTTCGCGACAATCTGATTCGATTTGAGTTAAAAAGGTTTCGTGCATTTGGTGAGGTGCCGCGAATAGTTTGATTTTTCCCGATGACGCCTGGTGGAGCAAGGGGATGCCAATAATTTTCCAGTCCGGCTCCCAGATACTTCCCAGTGTAATAATTCGCGAACCTTCCCACAGGGGGATTGGCGTGGTCGCCAGTTTTTCAGGGGCGCTGGCGATTCCGTTTATGATATAGTCATAGCGCGGGTCTCCTGCTACTGCGGTTTCGACACTGTTTTTTGTCAGTGCGCGAATTCGTTCTGCATCGCCATCGGAAACGGTGAAAATTTTGTGAAAGAGCCGATAAGTTTCTGCCGTAATAGTTTTGAGAGGAAATTTCAAACGACTGCTATCAGAAGAGAGTACGCCGGCGATCATCACGACCTTTGATCCGACATTTCTCGCCGCAAGGCAGTGATTAAACCACATATCCCATGAACAAATTACATACATTTTCGGGCGAATGATATTCATAAAGAGCATGCTGTTTTTGGGGGAATCAAAAGGCATATAGGTGACAAAGGCAACAGCCGGATCGGCTTTGAAGAAGTTCATTCCTGAAACAGAGTAAAAAGAAATCACAAACTGCCAATCAGGGTGATCTGTTTTAAGTTGACGAATCACCGGAAGTGCTTGTTGAAGTTCCCCGGCCGAAGCAACGTGGAAGAGAATTCGATCTCCTTTGGGAATGAGTGCGGTAGCGACGTTTAGCTTTGCGAGCCAATCCTTTCTCGCAGTTAATCCCTGCTTGATTTTTTTGAAGAACCGACCAAAAGTGGCAAGGAAAATCTCTGAAGGAACAATAAAAAAAAGATTATAGCAGATTGCGATTAGAACTGTTCTCACATTTTTCCCTTGAAATGAGTCAGAATTGCAGTGGCGATCTCTTCGGAAGAGATCTCTTTCATACAGCGGAAATGATGTTTTGGACAAGATTTTTTGCCGGTGTGGCTACACGGTCGACAGCCGATATCTCGTTGTATGATTGTCGCTTTCGAAGATGCGGGGAAAAATCCAAACTCCTGAACTGTTGAACCAAACAGAACGATCATAGGCCGGTCGAAGGCTGAACCGATATGCATCATACCGGTGTCCACAGTGAGAAGAAGTGATGCTTTAGCGGCGATCGCTGCGGATTCGGTGATTGAAAGTGTTCCTGCCAGAGGAATGAGTTGGTCACCAAGCGATTCGGAAAGAACTTTTTGAACCTCCACATCTTTTGCTCCGCCGATTACCGCCACTTTAAATGGTTGGTTGGAAAGGAGGTTCCCCAGTTCACGATATTTTTCTAAGGGCCACTCTTTAGTTGCCCACGTTGATCCGGGAGCGATCACGAGCGTTGGTGTGTCGCCTAGTATTTCAACTGCTTTTAGGCGCGTTTGCTTGGGGAGATTGACGGAAAAATCAGGCACGGTTGCGTGTGAAGAAAAAGATTCGCAATACCGTTTCCAGATTGGTGTAACCGGTTCACGTTTCTTGAACCAGAGATAGCTTAGGCGACGAAAACGATCTTTTTTGTATCGTTTTACGGGTACTTTCAGTTTAGAGCAGATGGCGCGCGAACGAAGATTGTCGTGAAGATCAATTATTAAATCGAACTTTTCGGCGGTAAGTTTTTGGGTAAGGCTCGAAATGTCACCGCTCGTATCAAGTGAATGAACGGTCTTGATTGCCGGATCCGATTCTACGAGCGATCTAAATGACTCTTTGGTGATGAAATGAATTGCAGAGTTTGGGTAGATTCGTTTGAGTTCATGCACAGCTGGCATGGTTAACACAATATCTCCAATAGAACTGAATCGAATCACGCCAATTTTTGCTGGGACTGCCATTCTGCCACCTTTGTTCGGGCGGAAAATAGTTACTGCAGAGGTTGTTTTGAAAGAATAGGTGTTCAATTAAAAAATGGTATTGGTTTGTCGTTGGTGTACAAGTAGTGCAGAGATGGAGTTCGCTTGTAGTGTTGAAATTATCTCAGTCGTTGGTATATTTGCGAGCCGGTGAGTGACTTTTGTGGGGCTTTAGTGTGAATGATCTATGATCACGGCGGGAGTAAATACTGTGTTCCACCGAACTTGTTCGCCAAAATGAGGGCTTATTTGCGCTAATATTGTGATGAATGCAGATGTTTCAGAACGTTGCGAGTACTTCGATTTTGCCAAATCCCACAGAACAGATCGCATTATGTAATTTTCTAAGGTATAAAATGAGAATCACTGGAGAGAATCATGTTTGAAGAACTGAGTACCCGTTTAGAATCGGTCATCAATAAATTCCGCGGCCAATCAAAAATTACAGAAGAGAACATTAGTGAAGCGATGCGCGAAGTAAAACGCGCTCTTCTCGAAGCAGATGTGAATTTCAAAGTCGTCAAAGAGTTTACCAAGTCTGTGCAGGAAAAAGCGTTGGGGGAGGATGTACTCTCTTCTGTTACACCAGGTCAGTTCTTTATTAAGATCGTTCACGATGAACTGGTAAAGCTCATGGGTGGCGCTCAGCGCAAAGTAGAATTTGAAATTAATCGCACAAATGTGATTCTCATGGCCGGTCTTCAAGGGTCGGGTAAAACAACCGCAACGTCTAAGTTGGCACTTCACTATAGGAAAAAAGGGCATCGACCGCTCATGGTAGCCTGTGACGTTCATCGTCCAGCGGCGATCGATCAGCTTGAATCGCTCGGGAAGTCGCTCGACATTCCGGTCTTTTCTGAACGAGGAAAAGGGGCGGTTGAGATTGCTAAAAATGGTCTCGTTTACGCCAAGCGCGAAGGCTATTCGCTGGTAATATTTGATACGGCGGGTCGCCTGCATATCGACGAGGAGATGATGGCAGAACTGCGCGATGTGTATTCGGCCGTGAATCCCGATGAAGTGTTTTTTGTTGCCGATGCGATGACTGGTCAGGAAGCGGTAAATGTCGCTGCGGAATTTACGAAACAAGTAAACTGCACCGGCGTAATTCTTTCTAAACTTGATGGTGATGCTCGCGGTGGTGCGGCTCTATCAATCAACAAAGTTCTCGGTGTTCCGCTCTGTTTTGTCGGTGTTGGTGAAAAGCCGGACGCGCTCGAACCGTTCTATCCTGATCGCTATGCAAGCCGTATTCTCGGTATGGGAGACGTGGTTTCTCTCGTGGAAAAAGCGCAGCAAATTGTTGATGTCGAAGAGTCAAAAAAGCTCGAAAAGAAACTTCGCAACAATCAGTTTTCTCTTCAAGACTTCCTTGATCAGCTTCGCCAGATTCAGAAAATGGGGTCGCTCAAAGATCTCATGTCCATGATTCCTGGAATCGGGAACAAGTTGGCTGGTGTCGATCTCGATACTAATCAGCTCAAGTATATCGAAGCGATTATCTGTTCTATGACCATGGAAGAGCGTGAAAAACCGCAGATTCTCAACGGCAGTCGCCGCAAACGAATTGCAAACGGTTCGGGAAGAACGGTAGCTGATGTGAATCGCCTCTTGAAACAGTTTGAAGATATGCGGAACATGATGAAGCAAATCAACAAGATGTCCGGCAAAAAAGGTGGCATGAAAGGGATGCATGGAATGAAAGGGAAGATGCCGTTTTAAACGGTGAAAAATCTTTTTGTTTCTTCGCAATCCCGAAATTATTTTAAGCCCGCTTATAGAATACAATTTAAACGAGGAGATATCGTTGGTTAAGATCAGACTTGCCAGAGGTGGCAGAAAGAAACGGCCTTTTTACCGTGTTGTAGCAGCAGACAGCCGCATGACTCGTGATGGTCGTTTCCTTGAAGTAGTTGGTACTTACAACCCACTCTCAGTACCTAAAGAGATTAAAATTAATCTCGAACGTGTTAATTACTGGCTTGAAAACGGTGCGCAGCTCTCTGAGACTGTTACCAATCTTGTCAAAATGGCAAAAGCTAAAGTTGAAGCGTAATTTTGCAGTTTGATTCGACAAAGTTCATTGCACTAGCGCAGATTGGGAAACCAGTCGCTCTTGCAGGTCAATGTCGGATCTTCCCGTATGGTGAGACAATCACGAATGCGGAACTTCCTTTGGAAATTTGGGTGGGAACACCAAAATCTGTTGAGCTTCTTACTCTTACGGAACTGAAAAGTTCTGGCGATGTCGTTAAAGCTCGTTTTAAAGGATTGAATGACTGTGACGCAGTTGATCGCATTAAAAACTTTTTCGTGTATATGGAAGTTGAAAAACTCCCGCCTACCGAAGACGATGAGTATTACTTCCGCGACTTGGAAGGACTCAGTCTGGTAACCGAAACTGGAGAAGTTTGGGGTGTTGTAACTGAAGTGTTTAGCTTCCCGACAACTGATGCGATCGAAGTGAAGCGCAAAAACGGGGAACGAGTGCTTGTTCCTTTTCGCAAAGAGACTATTTCGGCAGTGCTCATTGCGGAGAAAAAAATTATCGTGGCGAGCGAAATTCTCGAGGACTTGCTCTAGGAGATTGCTCAGTGTTCTTTGAAGTTTTGACTCTATTTCCTGAAATGTTTGTGCCTGTCTGTTCAGATTCAATTCTGGGCCGCGCAACTGAAGGTAATTTGGTCACTGTGAATACTACAGATATACGGAAATTCTCTCTGGATAAGCATCGCAAAGTTGATGACTATCCCTATGGGGGGGATCCCGGTATGGTGATGACGCCGGGGCCTTTGGCTCGTGCGATTGAAGATGCAAAAGAACGGTTGGCTGACAAAAAGCCAAAAGTTATTTTCCTCTCTCCCCACGGTGATAAACTGACTCATACCGTTGTCGAAGAGCTTGCTCAAGAAGAATCACTCATTCTTCTCTGCGGGCACTACAAAGGGATAGACTATCGGATTAATGAACGATACATCGATCGAGAAATTTCTCTTGGCGATTTTGTTCTTTCCGGTGGAGAGATTGCGGCTATGGCTGTAATTGATTCTGTTAGTCGCTTGATTCCCGGCGTACTCGGTAACCGTGAAAGTGCGGGAAGAGACTCTCATTATGAGGGGCTTTTGAGCGCTCCCTGTTATACGCGTCCTGAAGAATTTGAAGGAATGCGGGTACCATCTATTTTGCTGAGCGGTAATCATGCGAAGATTGCTGAGTGGGATCAGATGATGGCAGAGAAACTGACACGTGAAAAGCGTCCCGATCTGTGGGAAGCACACAATGAAAAGAAAAAGATTACATAAAGAGGATTACCTGGAGGATTCTGTGGAAATCATTAAAGAACTCGAAAAATCATTCATCTCTGACAAGAGTGCAATCGATTTTAAAGCTGGTGACACTGTTGAAGTGGCTTACCGCATTGTAGAAGGTAACAAGTCTCGTATTCAGAAATACAAAGGGACTGTTATTCAGCGTAAAAATTCAGGTATGGCAGAAAGCTTTACTGTACGTAAAATTTCAGCAAATGGTGTTGCTGTTGAACGTATTTTCCCGCTCAACTCACCATTGATCGAAACGCTTGAAGTTGAAATGCGTGGAAAAGTACGTCAGGCTCGTATTTACTATCTCCGTGATAGAGTTGGTAAATCAGCACGTATCAAAGAACTTAAAGTTTCAAAATAAGTTCTTCGGTTCTGATTCAGAAAAAAGAGAAGAGCGATCTTCTCTTTTTTTTTAAAGGTTCAAGTCTTTGGTAAAATTCAATTTGAAAGGAGAGAGAATGGGTGAATTTGGTGACAATCGTGATGCGTATCGGCCAAATGTATGTGCGGTCATATTACATCAAGATGGTACCCGAGTTCTTTTCTGCCATCGAATTGGTTTTAGAATGGACGAAGGATGGCAATTTCCGCAAGGTGGATATGACCCCGAACTTGATCTGATTGATGAAATGAAACGAGAACTTCGGGAAGAAATAACTTCCGATGCTGTTGAGATTATCAAAATCAGCAAAGTAGAATATCCCTATGATTTTCCCAATAGAGCGAATAATCGGCGAGGGTATGTTGGTCAACGGCAAACCTGGGTGTTGTGTCAACTCGTGGGAAGTGAAAATGCTATTTCAGTGCACACTGAAACGGCTGAGTTCGATCAGTGGCTTTGGGTAAAACCGATGGATGCGGTCAATCGTGTCGTTGAATTTAAACGTGAAATTTACAAAAATGCGCTGATTGAACTTGGTGTTCTTTCTGCAGAGGAGTTCAGATGATCCCGTGGGAAACACTTGCCGAAGCGCCGGTTCCGAATAGCAAAAATGTAATAAAGCTTATGCGTCGAGGCGATGAGTATTCAATCAGAGTAAATTATCTTGAACTTATGAATAGTCGCGCTCACGGATCGGAAGAGGCATTGGCTTCACTGGCAGCGATGAATGTTCAAGCGAAACTTCAGCATCCACCGGTACTTGTGGGTGGACTGGGTATGGGTTATACCCTTCGAGCTTCACTTGAAGCGTTTCCTAAAAAAACAATGATCACGGTTGCGGAACTTCTGCCCGAAGTAATTGAGTGGAATCGCACTCATCTAGCTCCATTAGCTGACAATCCACTTTCTGATGAACGGGTTACCGTGTTTGAAGGTGATGTTCGTACTGTCATCAATAGTGCGACAGATCGATTTTGTGCGATTATTCTCGACGTTGACAATGGCCCCGAAGGTATCACAACGGATAAGAACAATACTTTGTACAGCAAGCGCGGACTTAATGCGATAAAAAATGCGTTGAAACCTTTTGGCGTTTTAGCGATTTGGTCTCAAAGTCCCTCAGATCTTTTTACACTTCGTCTTAAAGAGTGTGGGTATACTGTTTCAGTTGAATATGTTCCAATGCGCCCTTCAAAACCGCAAGGTCCGAAAAATACCGTTTGGATTGCAGTTAAAGGCCGTCGCTAATGGTGTTTAAAAAACCGTATATTCCGATTGTTAAAGGATTGGTAATACCAAGTATATTGCTGTTTACGGTTTCTTTTTTTCTGTTCTATCGCTTCCCTTTGGAAATTTTCCCCAAAAATGAGACTTACTTTGGATACACTGCAGAATCGGACGGGAATTTCGAAAACGGAAACTCTGTAACATCTGTTGATACCACCAATAAACATCTTAAATTCGAGTATACCCTTGGCGAAAAAAGTGAACAGCCTTTCGCTCGATTGATATTCCACGCTCATCAACTATTTCGTACGCTGAATCTCAATCAGTATCAAACCATGGAACTGCAACTTCATCCGGAAGATTGCAACAGTTTTGTAATTACACTTTTTACCTATGTTCCTGGATTTTCAACTCCGGAAGACTCTCGTACACACCGGCCATATAGCGTTATTTGTCATCCCCAAAAAGGAACAAAAGTATATCGATTTCCTCTCCGGGATTTTGCCACACCGTCTGGTTGGTTTACTTCTGTTGGGTTAGACGTAGAAGAGGTTCCCAAGAGCGATTGGGCTAAAATGACTCACCTCTCATTTTCTGATGCAATGCTAGAGACTAATGTTCCATTGAAAATCACTCTTGAAAAGATTAGATTTGTAGAATCTGTTCCGCTATCACTTTTGAAGTCACTTTTGATTGTACTACTATATCTTGTGATTTCTCTTGTGATTTCAGAGGAGTTACGCAAGAAAAAGAATCGTACGATAAAGCAGAGGCTGTATCATCCTGGAGCAAAAATGAGTTACACTCCGGAAGAGAAAGAACGGTTAACTGCATATTTGATAGAGTCATACTCTGATCCATTGTTGACGCTTGAAAAAATTGAGAAACAACTTAAGCTCAATCAATTCCAAGTTTCAGAAATTATTGCAGATACGTACAAAATGCGGTACAAGCAGTATGTCAATTTTATCCGGATTGAAGCTGCGAAAAAACTTCTTGCTCAAACAGATACACCGATCAACGCAATTTCAGAAAAAGTTGGCTACTGTTACTCAAACTCATTTAGTCGCGCTTTCCGCCAAACCGAAGGTGTTACTCCGAATGAGTATCGAAAAGCTGCTCAGTTGCGCAGTGATTTAAATTCATAACTTGACATTTTTCCTGAAACCTACTTTTTGCTCATCGTGATAGCTCGATGGGTTACATTGTTCAATGTATTGATAATTAGTTAGTTAAGTTTTTGCAAAGAGTTCTAAGAACATAATTAACTTAAAATGATTTATTCTTAAGGTGTCAACAGAAAAACGATTCTTATTAA
>DYSA01000727.1 GCA_020726425.1 Fibrobacter succinogenes
ACCGGACAGGGCACACTCACTATCTGCAAGTGCCGTGGCGGGAACCGGACAGGCATTTTCGTAAGCGTAGAGTACCGTGGCGGGAACCGGCAGGGCACACTCTCTTCATCGGTCTCTGGCTGGTGATGCCCGCATTTGCCGTCTCTGGCGGCGGGATTTGTGAGCCGGAGACTCACCGGAAGCGGGCAACCAGCCGGAGACTGGTTACCAGAATAATGGTTATATCCGTTCGTTCAAATCATCCAAGCTCAAACCGGTCATTTTCATAATCAAGTCGTAGGATAGTCCTTCATCTTTCATGTTTTGAGCAATTGCGATTTTCTCTTTTTCGATTCCCTTTGCTACGCCTTTTTCCTCCGCAGTCCGCATCTTCTCTTGTTCATCCCACATCTGCTTCTGTTCCTGTTCGTAGATCAAACGCTCTTTTGCATCCAAATAAATTACATCGAGCTTTTCAATTGCTTTTTTAACAGCGGGATCTTTGGAGAGTTCTTCTGGAACATTGCCTTTGTCATATTCGTATGCTTTAGTGAGAAATGTAATCCACCGATCAAGCGTTGAGGTCAAGGCAGAAAGCTCCTTGCTGAACTTCTTCAGTTCTATAAAATGAAGTTCAAAACAGTCGAGTTCTTCATACTCCTGATCGCTTTCAACATCCTTGGCTCTGATAATCCGGTGAACCCGTTCGTCATCTTTGAAATACTTGAAATCGAGAATTGAAATGACGATAGTCTTTTTTAGTTTTGAATACATTTCGCCGGTATCAATTTGACCGGTGTAGGTTTTTCCCCAATAGTAAAGCGACCGTTTCCCGTAGTATCCTTGTTCGCCTACTTGCATCTCGATATCATAGAATTTTCCGTCTTGGTCTTTAGCTTTGATGTCGAGAATGGAAATCTTTCCATCAATATAGTCCGCGATATTGTACGGATTTGCCAACTCTATTTCCGTAATCTGTTCATTTTGTGGAAGAATGGAATTGACCAGCGACAGCAAAAGATCTTTGTTCTCTTCACTGCCGAAAAGCTTTTTGAAAACGATGTCTACTTTGGGATTTATTCTGCACATGGGAGCTCCTCTGATTTTTATGCGATGAAAATACAACTCGAACCGCTCCAAAAATCGAGTAGGGTGAAGGGTTTCCCCTTCATCCCTCTCACAGAACCGT
>DYSA01000728.1 GCA_020726425.1 Fibrobacter succinogenes
AAATGTGAATTGCTTTGTCCGAGCGAAGTAATTTCACAACGTTTGTCATTGAATCGATTACTTGTTTAGACGGTTTCCCCTACATAACGAAGCACAATCACCATTAATTCATCGCGGTACTGGTTCTCATGATCCGCACGTTCTCCAAGCCGATCACCGCATTGGCATTGCCACTGTTTCGACCGATCGTGTAGAACCGTTCAGCTTTGTTCAGGTCTTGAAGTTCAAACGCCGTGTTCCCCGCAAGAATTGCCAGATCCCCAAAGTCCGGAAACTGATCCAGTCCCCGCGAAGCTTCGTCGAGAGCGACCAATTTGTTTCCGTTGCGAAGCATGGCTTCCACAAGGCGGTAGAACACCCAGCGATTTTCGGGATTTTTTGCAATGGCTTGGCGCAAATAGTAGAGTTCCGAATCTTTGTCGCCCTTTTTGCCCGCCAATTCCGCCTGAAGGATCGTGATATACCCTTCATTGCCTCCATCTTCGGGATATTTCGCCAGCCAGAACATCGCCTTGTCGTAATCTTCGAGATCGCTGTACATCTCCGCAAGAGCCATGTATCCTTCGTGATTTTCTGGCGCCACGGAGATCAATCGTTCGTAGGTGACAATCGCGTCGGGAATAGAGTTCGCCTTGCGATACGCCGTGGCTAAAATGAACAACGCTTTGGGGTTGCCCGGTTCAACCATGAGCG
Organism: Fibrobacter succinogenes; assembly: GCA_020726425.1. GTDB lineage: Bacteria > Fibrobacterota > Chitinivibrionia > Chitinivibrionales > Chitinivibrionaceae > JAIFMU01. The sequence continues at coordinate 694 of DYSA01000728.1, forward strand.
CTCGCGAAACCGTTCCGATTGTTTCCGCCATATCTTCGAGTTTGAAATACGCGGTGCTCAAGTTGAGCCATGCGCGGAAAAATCCCGGCGCATATCCGGTACAGGCGCGGTAATAGTTGATCGCCTGTGGCATAGAGTCGAGCTGATAGTAGCCGTTCGCCATGTTGAAATAGGAGAGTACGGGATTTTCACCGTTTACGGCCGCTTTTTTGTACAGTGCAATCGCCTCTTCGGTTTTCCCGGAGTTGAATTTCTCATTTGCCTGTTCGAGAAATCCTGCGGAGGCGATAGAAAGCATGGTTAGCAGTGCAAATATTGTTTTCATAGGTTCCTCACCGATTTTTCATTGGTTCATTACGTCGTGGGCTCTCTGTTTCTTGCACTCTTTGAATCGCCCGATATCGTTTATGGCTCCCTCGCCGGGGGCAATGCTGTAGCGCTTATTTGATCCGACCATGTTTCCACGGATTAAAAT